>JBBTXB010000068.1:0-5106 GCA_038062475.1 Patescibacteria group bacterium | reverse complement strand
AGCCCCCCGTGTCCGCCAGCAGTTGAGGTTTCAACTTTGACGTCTTTGGGGTCAATTTTTACATCCACTTCATCCGCCTCGGGCAGTACGGCTACGGTGGCGGTGGAGGTATGAACGCGACCTGATTTCTCCGTTTCCGGGATGCGCTGGATGCGGTGGACGCCACTTTCGTATTTGAAAAAGCGGAACGCGCCGCGTCCTTCCACGCTAAAAATTACTTCTTTGAATCCGCCGATGTCCGTCCTGCTTGCGGAGATAAGCCGAGTGGCCCATCCCTTTCGTTCCGCGGCTCGTCCCAGCATGCGGAAGAGTTCTCCTGCAAAGAGCGCCGCCTCCTCTCCGCCGGTACCTGCGCGGATTTCAACGATGACGTTCTTTTTATCCAGCGGGTCTTCCGGCGTAAGCGCTTCTCGGATTTTTAGCTCTAGTGCTCCTTGCTCGCGCTCCAATCCCGCGAGCTCTTCTTTGGCGAGCGCCCGGAGAGTCGCGTCTTCCGCTTCGCTTCCGGCGAAATCGCGTACCGCCTTCCGGGCCTCAATGAGGCGGCGCCCCACGTCCCCCAGTTGTTCTCCAAGGTCTACGATTTCTCCGAGCTCTTGATATTCGCGAGTGATCGTTCGGAGCCGCTCGGGATTTGCAAGTACGGCAGAATCCTGGAGGAGCTGCTCCAGTTCTTTGTGCCGTGCGCGGACGGCCGTCAGCTGTTCTGCGTATTTTTTTTCCATACTGATATTCTATCGTACTTTTGCCATTATACGAGAAAGCCGCCCCGCAGGGGACGGCTTCCTCTTACTGCCCAACGAAGTTCGCCTCGGGCGAATTTCCGAGCGAGGACGGGCAGTATCGTAACGGAGTGAAGATACCCTATCTCTATCTCTTACTTCTCCCCACGCACCGTTCCCGAAAATATCCTCGGAGCAAACGATCGCCTCTCACGGATACGCCTCCAGCTTCCGTCCATGCTAGCCGATCAGTCGTGCTGGGGAAAGGTGCGGGGTTACGCCCGCCTAAATTTTTCTTTGGAGAAAACTTTGGCGGGCTTCACTTTTGCGCCTTGGTGCCCTTTATCCGCTTCTTGACAGCGAGCGCCGCGCGTTTCACGCGGCGGCCGACGCTGGTTTTGGCGGCGGTTTCTTTCTTTGCAATCCGTTCGCGGAATTTTTCAACACGACGGGCGGTGTCTACAATTCTTTGTTTACCCGTGAAGAATGGGTGGCAATTGGAGCACAACTCCACCGCCATTTCCTCCACGGTGGAGCCGACTGTGATTACGTTGCCGCAGGCGCAGGTAATCTTTGCCTTCGGGTAATAGGTTGGGTGAATGTCGTCTTTCATAAGACGTTCGGAATGTAGCACCACGGGCGAATTTTTGCAAGAGTTAGGTCGCGGTATTTTCTTCGCGCATAAGCACGCCGGCAAAGGCGAGTTCTTCCTCAAGGCGCAGGAGAAACACCTTCTCCGGAAATCGCACCGGATCGTTCAGATGCGCTTCTCCAAGATCACGGAACCCCTCGCGCATGGCGCGGTCTACGCACTGGCGCAGATATGCGTCCAGTTTCTTGTCCGAGCATTGGAGATTCCACGCGCGATCGGCACGCAGTTCAAGCGAACCGATGCTCTTTTTTGAGAATGCGTTTTGGAGAGTGAAATACATAGGAACGCACTATGCGCGAGGCGGGCGATCCATGCGTTCCATGAAAGCCATACGCAGTCGCATGATATGTGCTTCCATGGAGAAATTCGGGATGTTTTGTTGCGCCCACTTCAAACAGAACTTGTATCGTTCCAGACTTTTTTCTCCGAGAAGCCATGGGGCAACCAAGAAAATTGACATAGATTCCGCCCAATCTTCACGGAAGCGCGTTTCGGCTGGATTTTGGCCGTATGTTGGCTGCTCTTTCGCGACTGCGGCCACATAGGCGGTTACTTCCGTGGGGTCTTGGGCAATGATGCGTTCCCACTCCGCAATGAAGCGGGTATCAGAGATCAACTCTTCCAGAGTGTTGGAGGATGATTTCTCGCTATACAGCAGGCCTCGGAGTGTTGGATCCGTTCCGTGCGCCCATTCGTGGAGGATTAACTGCGCGCCGCAGGGGAGCTCCAGTGCCTCTGGGTGTTCCCATTTCTCCGACTTTAAGAGGCGAATGGTTTCTTTTGTATAATCATATTCGGCGTCAGCAGTGCCCGCGAGGTTGTAGACCGACAGGTCGCGCGTTCGGTCTTCAAAGGCCAGGGTGGCGACGGTCTGGGAGAAAATCTCCCGAACTCCGTATGTTTCAAGGAGTCGCTCAATCTGCTCTCGCGCGCTTCCCCGCTCTTGGTTATCAAAGTGTTCCATACCAACGAGAGCGACCTCCCTTGGTTTCGTTTCGCCTTTGTAGATTACGGCGTCAAGCGCTTCGGACACCTCGCTCAACCGTCGGAGTTCGGCAGTGAAACCGCGCGCTAAAATTTCGCGATCCGCCCCAAGCAGCTTCGCGTCTCGTTTCAGGATTTCATGAAGGTAGGTTGTGGCGTCTTCGAGCACCTCTTCCTTGTCTCCGCGGAGGTAGTCTATGCGCGCAGAGAGTGCCGCGTGTCGCGCCAAAAGAGTCGCCGCGAATTCTTTGTTCGGCTCTCGCTTTATCTCTTCAGCCGCTTCGTCAGGGATGTCAAAAAAGGCGGTCGCGCGATTAATCCGTTCCCAGTCGTGGAGAATGACCGTTTCAATCCCCTCCGTGTCTTCGCCGTAGACAATCTGGAGTTTCTCTTTTAATTCTCCGATTCGCGTTTGGTATGCGCGAAATTCCTTCCGTGTCTCTGCTGCGCGTTCAAAGAGGCGAGCCGCCACCTCTTCAAAGGCAAGCCCCGGAGTCTTTTCCAAGCGTTCTTGTGTGTTTACGAATTTCGCTTCAAGCATGAACGCGCGGTTCGCGCGCTCGGTGAGCTCGGGGAGCGCTAGTTCAACATCAATCGGGAGCGTCTCCGCTTTCTGCATAGGGGGCGCTATCTCGCGGACGGAAACGATGTCTTCCTCGCCTATTTCAATTGGTCCCGGCGCCGCCTCTGGCGCTCTTCTGTGTTCGGACGTCATATGGGGCCATACTAGCCGAAACTGAAGTCTATTGCCAAAAAAGAGGGCGTCATCTATAGTTATTCTCTAATAATAATCTCACATACCTCTTGAGGGAGCCCGTCCTCTCTGCATCCGCGGAGCAGGGCTTTCCGATGACGGTGGTAGTGGCAACTAAGGACTATGCCCAGTAATACAACTTCGACCAGCTTTTCGCTATGCGAAAAGCAAAAGGGACATCAGGTGCGCCACGAAGCGCGCCATGTTTGCATTATTCATCGACTAGCGTCAAATTCGACTAACAGTCGAAGTTGATATACTGGGTATGCCAGAAATCCCAACACTCGTTGAGATGTTGAAGGCCGGTATGCATTTCGGCCACCGCATCTCCCGCGGCTACCCCAAGATGCGGCCGTATATTTTCGGCGCCCGAAACGGCGTCCATATTATCAATCTTGAGACGACGACCGTGAAGCTCCGCGAGGCGCTGGAGTACGTGAAAGGCGTTGCCGCGAAGGGCGGAACCATTCTCTTCGCGGGCACAAAACGGCAGGCGCAGGAGATCATCGGCCGCTACGCAACCGCCTGCGGCATGCCCTTTGTGAACCACCGCTGGCTCGGCGGCACACTCACGAACTTCAGCGTCATCCACGCGCTTGTGAACCGTTACCTGGAGCTTCAGCGTGATCGGGAATCCGGCGAACTCGCGAAGAAGTACACGAAGAAGGAGCAGCTGCTTTTCAGCCGAAAAATTGAGGAGCTCTCCGAAAGAGTGGGGGGCATTGCTTCTTTGACGCGCCTTCCGGACGCCATATTCATCTGCGACATTAAACACGACACCACGGCGCTTGCCGAGGCGATTGCTCGCCACATTCCGATTGTCGCCATCTGCGACACCAATGTGAATCCGGACCCCGTGAAGTATCCGATCCCGGCGAACGATGACGCGGTGCGTTCTCTGGAGCTTATAATCAAACTCATCTCCGAGGCCGTGCAGGAGGGGAAAGCGACAAAGGCAGCGAGCGAGCGGCTTGAAGAGATAAAAAACATGAAACCTGAAGCATAAAACATGACACACGAAGCGCGGAGCGCATTCCTCGAATGAATGCTCCATGTTACGTGTTTCATGCTCCATGACGTATGATTGACTCTTCTTTAGTAATGAAATTGCGGGAGATGACCGGCGCGGGGATTCTGGACGCCAAGAAGGCGCTGGAAGACGCTTCAGGCGACGTGGAAAAAGCCATTGAGCTTCTGCGGAAAAAAGGCGCCATCAAAGCCGCCAAAAAAGGCGAGCGCATGACCCACGAAGGGGTCGTGCATTGCTATGTGCACGCGAACGGGAAAGTCGGCGCCATGGTTGAGCTTCTCTGTGAGACGGATTTTGTGGCGCGGAATGAACAGTTCCAAGGGCTGGCGCATGATCTCGCAATGCATATCGCCGCCGCGAACCCGCTCTATCTTCGTCCCGAAGATGTCCCGCCGGAAGTGCTCGAAAAAGAAAAAGAAATTTGGGCCGCGGAATTTGCAGCCGGAGAGAAGCCCGCCGCTGTTGTTTCCCAGATTTTGGAAGGAAAGGTGCGGAAATTTTACTCGGAGACTTGTCTTTTGAAACAGGCGTTCATCAAAGACGAAGACGTCACGGTGGAGGAACTCCTCCAGCAGGGCGTAGCGAAACTGGGCGAAAACATTCAGGTGAAGCGCTTCACGCGGTTTTCGTTGGGTGAGTAATGTACGCACCTGTACGGCGTGTACTCTTTAAGTGAGCGATGCCCCGGCATTTGACTATCGTGTTGACCTGGCTTAATATTTTACATATATGGCCACCACCAAAGAACTTGATCAAAAAATTTCTCTGTTGCAGTCAGCTCTCATTGGGCTTATCGGCCGCGATCCCGAAGGAGAATATCGGCTAAAGTTTGTGAAACGCGTGCTTCGCAAGGCACAGGAGCCGGCCCGCTCTCGTTTTCGCGGAAGAGAAGCGTTTTTGAAAGAGTTGCGTCAAAATGCTTGAACTTGTTTTTACAGATTCGTTCCGAAAAGAAGCGAAAAAG
>JBBTXB010000067.1:0-2949 GCA_038062475.1 Patescibacteria group bacterium | reverse complement strand
CGCGCGTAACGACTGGAGCGCTTCCATCGTCGCCCTCGCATTATTAATTTTATTGGATGATCCCAGCAATTTCCCGACAATGTCCTGAATCCCCGCGAGTTCAAAGAGCACGCGCGCGGCACCACCTGCTTTAATCCCCGTTCCGGTCGGCGCGGGCTTTAGAAGAATCCGCGCGGCACCGAACTTCGCTGCTGTCGCATGAGGAATTGTACCGAAAACGAGCGGCACGGTAATCATGTGCTTGCGCGCTTTGGTTGTCGCCTTGGACACGGCGAGTGAAACGTCAATCCCCTTTTCGACGGCAAAACCGACGCGGCCCTTCCCGTCGCCGACAACGACGGCGGCGCGGAAACGCATCCGCTTCCCTCCGGCGGTCACGCGGGTAACGCGGGCGATTTCCAAAACGCGCTCCTGTACATCATCAGCGGGAGCACCCGTGCGAGATCGTTGTTGTCTCCTGTTATTCATCATACCAATTGCATTAAAATTGCAGTCCGCCGCTCCTCGCCCCATCCGCAAGCGCCTTCACTCGCCCATGGTAGCGGTAGCCGCCGCGGTCAAACACGGCAGCCGTAATCTTACGAGCTGCGGCCCGTTCCGCGAGGAGGCGCCCCACCGCATAGGCGCGGGCGACTTTGCCGGCCATTCCGTCAATCCCGTTAGAGGCAGATCGCCCCGAGGCGGTCGTAGTCTGCCCGAGGCGGACAGGGCGGCCTCTAACGGGATCAGCCGCAGGTGCTTTCTTCATCTCCGCGTCGCTTGCATACACAAGGGTTCGGCCCCGTTCGTCATCAATGAGCTGCGCCACAATATGTCGCGCGCTCCGAAAAACGGAAAGCCGCGGCCGCGCGGCGGTGCCGTGGACCAGTGCTCGCACGCGGCCGTGACGGCGGCGGCGGGAAGCGACTCGCAATTTTTGCGGATTCACAATCTTCATACTGCTAACTACTCGATCATTTAGCGGCGGCGCCGGCCTTCGCGGCCTTGCCTGCCTTGCGGCGAATAACCTCGTCCGCATACTTAATACCCTTGCCCTTGTACGGCTCCGGCTTTCGAATAGCGCGGATTCTGGCTGCGGTTTCTCCCACCAACTCCTTATCAGAGCCGGAGATGGCAATGGTATTCTTTTCAACCTTCGCGGCAATGCCGGAAGGCAGGGGAAACACGACCGGGTGGGAGAATCCGACCTCCAGCGTGAGCGTGCTCCCGGAAACGGACGCCTTGTATCCGATCCCGACAATCTCCAATCGTTTCTCAAAACCCGCAGTTACTCCCGCAATCATGTTGGAGAGCAGGCGCGCGGAGAGACCCCACAATGCTCGGTCAGTCCGAACGTCGGGGTTTTTCACGGTCACCGTGGCCGTACGCTCCGGCGCTTCCGCAATCGCAATGCGAACATGCGGGTGAAATCTGCGCGTGAGCGTTCCCTTCAGTCCCTTCACCGTTACGAGTTCTGGGGTGATGGCCACCTCCACGCCGGCCGGAATTGCAATCGGTTTTTTTCCAATACGCGACATACCACTGTTGTCGAAATTTACGAGTGAGGCCCACTGCCGAACGAAGGAAATTTCGTTACAACAGTGAGTACCCGCCCAAGTTTTTGGATTCGTTAATGATTATAGGAGATTAGCCGAACCGTGAAACTCTACTGTCTTTTGCGCTTATCGTCAAGACAGACGCTGTTGCAACCTATCCAAAAATTTGGGCGGGTAAAGGTTTTCTGGCCAAATTTTGTTCGCTCTGCGAGCTCCAAAATTTAGAGAAAACTCTTTAAAGCACTTCGCAAATCATCTCTCCGCCAAGGCGGCGCTTCCGCGCTTCCGCGGCCGCCATCACCCCTTGCGACGTGGACAGAATGACGAGCCGAGAACGGTCTTCGCGCGGAAGGTCTCTCCAACCGTGATAGATGCGGCAGCCGGGACGACTCATGCGATTAAGCATTCGGATTGCCGGTTCTTTATCCGGTCCGTATTTCAGGCGGATGCGAATGTCTCCCATTCCCTGGTCTATTTTTTCCGCGCCTCCCACGAAACCGTGCCGCTCCAGAATCTTTGCAATCGCGAATTTTATATTTGAGTACGGCAACAGTACCTCTGGTTTGCGCACCAACGAGGCATTTCGGATGCGAGAAAGCAAATCAGCGATTGGATCAGTCATCATAATTACCAACTAGATTTCTTGATACCCGGAATTTCGCCCCGGTTCGCGAGTTCGCGAAAACAGATGCGACAGAGAGCAAAATCACGCATAAATCCGTGCCGACGCCCGCAACGCCAGCACCGATGCACGATCCGTGTCGTGAACTTGGGCTTGCGTTGGGATTTTGCGCGTTGTGATTTCGTTGCCATAGCTATTTCTTTTCAGGCTGCATGGGGAAACCCAGCGCCACAAACAGCGCGAGGCCTTCCTCCTGCGTCTGTGCGGTCGTCGTAACCGCGATCTCCAACCCGTGCAGCTTATCAACCTCGTCGGGTCTCACTTCGGGGAAGGCGATGTGCTCCCGGAAGCCGACCGCCAAGTTCCCATGGGCGTCCACTGCCTTGCGCGGAATGCCGCGGAAATCGCGGACGCGAGCAAAGGTAACCCTTATGAGCTTTTGCAGAAAATCGTCCATCTTGTGGCCGCGAAGCGTGGTTTTCATACCCACTACCATTCCCTGCCGAATCTTGAAGGTGGCGATGGATTTGCGTGCAAGCGTCCGCACTGGTTTCTGTCCCGTGATGCGGACGAGGGTGGACTCCACCATTTCAGCAAGTTTCGCGTCGCCGCGGATCACTCCGGAGAGGCCCGAGTTCAGCACGACTTTCGTAACGCGCGGCACCGCCCACACGTTCTCATAACCAAACTGCTTCTGCAGCTGCGGCGCGGCCTTTTTCCATTGTTCTTTAAGCCATGACATACCCAGTATATCAACTTCGACTTTTGGTCGAGTTGATGATTGTTCGAGAG
>JBBTXB010000066.1:7656-22655 GCA_038062475.1 Patescibacteria group bacterium | reverse complement strand
GTCGCGGAGCGCCTCGTAGCCGTCAACGGTCGCTCCCGAAGGACTGCCGGTGAATCCTTGCTCACGGTACCAGGTGAGCGGGGCGAGATGGTTGTCATTCCTTACCACCCGTATGCCGATGGCGTCGTTTGTCGGATGTAACGCGTCTCCGGGATTGCGCAGCAAAAATTCTTTAAACACCCCGGCCGCCGGAGTCGGCACAACAGTCGGCTCCTGCGCGTCAGTCGCCCCCTTGAGCGCCGGAAGGTCGTCCCCGTCCCGATCACGGCAGTAAGAAAGTTCAAAATTCGTGGGCGGGTCGCTGATGTCCCGCCACGGATTCCACTCTCCGGTCGGGTCGCGTCCCGGCCATGGGTTATCGCAAAGAAGCACAGTGAGCGCGGCGTCAGCGGAAACGACGAGTCCGGCATCAACCCCGCCAGTTACTTCTGCGCGCGCCGTGAGCGACACGGCCCCGTTCTTCGGCTGGGCGTTTCCGATCACCTGCGACTGCGAAGGCGAGGCTCCGGGAGGCGAAGCAATGGCAACGACCGTGTCGTCGGAGGTTGCCCAACGCCAACTGAAGGGATAGTTCGATGTAGAGACGATTTCTTCCTCGGTCATTCCCGAGCGCACCGTAAAGGCGGTGGCTGTGAAAACTTTGTCGCGGTCAGCCGCCTCATCAAAACCGGCCAGAGTGGGGTCGTCATCGGTCGCATCATTATTTGCGGTGGTAAAGCCCCAGTCATCAGGTTCGACGGCCACTTCGGAGAGGCGGCAGATATCGGCACCCGTCCAAAAGGACCACTTGTACGACCATCCGGCCATGGAAACCCCGCGGCTCCCCTTTACGCCATCCTCCCCGGCCCGGATTGCCACGTAGTAGCGCGTCCCGGCATCGAGTGCGGTCACAGGGGAGAGCCGCACCGTTGTTTTCGCCACCCCGTTCTCGGAGGCGTCTTCGGAGGTGATTGCGACTTGCGTATCGCTCGCGCAGAGGTCTATGGACCAGGCGATGTCCTTGCCCGGGGGACACTGTCCGCCGAAGGGCTTCAGCTTGGCGAGAAGCACGTTCCCGACCAAACTTGCGCGGTCCATGACGGTCGAAAACCGCGCGGAGATTGCCGTGTTGCGGCACACCTCCGTCGCGAGCGCGACCGGCACCACCGCTTCCACCACCGGTCGGGGCGAGCAGCACTTGTCCGTGCCGCATCCGTAGCCAGGCGGGACGGGCCATGCCGTGCAGGAGGCGGCGGAAGTACAGACGCAGAGCACCGTAAGCGTCGCCTCGTCGGAGACCTGCTCGGTTGTTCCGGGAACCGTAACCGTGCCGCCGACCGTAACCGTTCCACGGAGGCGCGCGCGAGCGTATTGCACGGGGTCAATACGACTGTCGGGGCTGCCAAATTCGCACGCCTCTCCATTTCTCACGACTCCATCGCCGCAAAGCGAGGGCGTGATATAGCGGAGCGACGACCCTTCCAAAAGACAACGGTTTGAGCAGCCGTCACCTGAATCAGCATTGCCATCATCGCACTCCTCACCAACCCTCGTCGCCACATTCCGTTGCAGGACGCCGTTGCCGCAAACTCCCGACACGCCGGGGATGCGCCACGGCTCCGGACCCGGATTGACGCCCTCATTCAAACACACGGCCGAACAGCCGTCGCCGTTCTCGGAAGTCCCGTCGTCGCAACTCTCGGCCGGACCCACGACTCCGTCGCCGCAGACGCCTCCAGCCGGAGCAGGACCAGTTCCTTCATTCAAGCAATCCGCGGAACAACCGTCGCCGGAGTTCGCGTTTCCGTCATCGCAGTCTTCTCCGTCACCACGGTCACCGTTTCCGCAAATGGATATTCCGGGAAGCGCGCCCTCGTTCAAACATGCCGCGCTGCAACCGTCTCCGTTGAAGACACAGGCGGCTCCTGCGGCCGGGCAGTCAGTTGCGGCAGTTAGTTCGGAGCAAATCTTCGTCGAGTCGTTACTGCACTTTCCCCTGCGGCCGTTTGGTCCCCCGTCATCGCAGTCTTCTCCCGCTTGAAGCGTTCCGTTTCCACAAGCAAGAGGCGCGCTACCTAAATGCAGACAGTTGGAAGAAGAACATCCGGACCCGCCGTCGCAGTCTTCGCCGCGTTCAACAATTCCGTTTCCGCAAACAGATACGCCAGCCACGCTCCCTAGCTTCAAACAGGTAGATGAACAACCGACAGTGCCGGTAAGCGGCAGTACGTTTACCCCAAACGGCGCTGCGCCGGGAGGCGCCAATGCGGCGACCACCGCGGACGCCGTGGGCTCTACCGTAGAAAGTTGCCAGCTCCAATCATAGTCAGTGCCGAGAAGCTGCTGGCCCGAGGGGTCGCACTCATCCGCACCGCCGTATGCCGTGGAAAGGTAGCTCTGGATTGCGCCCACATAGGAAAGCGTCGCGGTGGGCGGCGTAACAGTCACCCGTTCAATGGCGCATGGCGCCGGGTCAGTCCGCGTGCGGAATGTCCACGAGTAGGCGTTGTCGCCATAGTTCAAATCCGTGAGATACACCTCCGACATTGACTGCGCGCCGTCCTCTCCGCCGGCTCCCGTCGTATGCTTCCCGTAGAGAATCGCGCGGTAGTAGCTGTCCGGCTCGAGCTCGAGGTCAGTGGCTACGCGCACTTCCACGACGCCTGTACCGGTTTCAGGGGACACTGTCGCCACAACATGCTTCGCCAGCGCGGCGGTGGGATCGAACATCCGGCACGATTCGTTGGCGCAACGATAGATGGCGAGATTGCGCATGATGCTCCTCTCGTCCATCGCCGTGTTAAATTCGGCTCCGACCGTCGCGTTCACGCAGGCGATCTGGCAGGTGGGCCAGGCGCGCACGACGCGGGGGTTTGCAAAATCAATGACCAGATCTCCCGTGTCGCTCTTCGTGACGCCCTCGGCGGAAGCCAAGGCCGAGGCCGTGATGACGAAGGGGTTGTTCGGCAACGTTTCGCGGACAGCGACGGCGGTGGCGTTACAGGTTGCGGGCGGGGGCGGTCCAATAGTCGCCGCCGTCGCATCTCCCCCGGCAGTCCACGACCACGTGTAGCCCGCACAGGCCAAAACATTGCAGTTGCCGGCCGTCGGGTCCGCGCGATACGCCTTCGTCGCGTCGCGGGCGGCAAGAGTGGCGAAGGCCGGGGTAACCTCGACGTGATCCAACGCGCACGGGTCGGCGCTCGCGCGGGTGCGGAATTTGGAAACATAATCTCCGCCCTCTTCGCCGTCGTTATCGCCGTCCAAATACAGGCCGTCTTCAGACAGAATACTCGCCCCCAGAGCGCCGACCGATGAGCGGAGCGTCATACGATACCAAGTGCTCGGCACGAGGTCGTCGTCCGGATCGAAAACGAAACGGTCGGAATTCACCACGATTGAGCCGCGAAGCGGATTTTCCGTATCACACGCCGCCGCGTCAAATGTGTCCGCGCTCTCGCAGCGCTCGAGAACGATGGTTCCATCGTTCAATGTGACGGGGTTCATGGCGACAGTGAAGGTGGCGGCAATGTTCGCATTCACGCAGCCATCAGTAGAGTTGCGCCATGGGGATGGGCTCTGCGGAACCCCGACACAGTTCTGCTCTTCATCAACGCGCGGAATCACGGGAATGGCGCCGGTGGAAATCCGCCATACGTACCCGCCAGCGGTAGCGATCGGAGCGCAGCCATCCAGCCGACAGGTTCCGTCCCCGCAACACTCCGCGCCGTCGCTGCAGGAATTCGGCTCCTGCGTACAAGCGCCCACCTGGAAATTGACGCCATTCGATGCCGCATCGGGGCCAATCACGACTTTGACCGGGCCGGTCGCCGCGCGGTCGGGAACGTTTGCCCTCACCTCCTCGTCACCCCAGGCGAAGACGTCCTCGCTGGGAGTAGTCACGTCCTGGTAGAACCGCACCTCGCCAGTGATCCCGAACCGTTCTCCGGAAATCATAACGGAAGTGCCGACGGGCCCGCCGGTGGGAGAGATGGCGCACACCCCCGGAACCGTGGGGTTGGAATTGACGCCAAAAGGCGCCGCCGCACTCGCCTCCATTCCATCCGCGCGGCGCACGAGGATAGTGTGGGGGGCGGGCAAAATGTTCATATCGTCAGGATAGCGGAGCGGCACCTTCACCACGATCACAGAGTCACGCCAGAAATTGTCACCGCAAGCAGGGGGGAAATCTGTCAGCGCGAGCGCGTCCGTGGGGGGTGTGGGGGGTTCGCCAGGCAAACGGAACAGCACCGTCCCCGGCGTAGAACCGAAATTCGCGCCGAAAATGGAAACGTATTGCGTCGGCGGCCCGGAGGATGGGTCGAGGTAATCAATGCGGGGTGTCGTCGCCGCCTCTTCCGAGAGGACGGTGAAGTTCACGGGGTTGGAATTCTCCGTCCCCACCGTGACCTGCGCCCCGTAGGTTCCCGGAGCGGAGAGCGGCACAACGCCGGTAATCTGCGTTGCGCCCCAGCCCGGCTCGATACTGCGGCCGCCGATAGTAGCCGCGCCCGGAGCATCACCGAACTGCACGCCGTTTATAGTCACGCCATCTCCCGCCATGCCCGAGGTCGGGACAATCTCGCAGATGCCCGGCCGGAGCGTCGTATTAACCACGAAATTGTCAATGAGCGGCCCGCGGTCGTCGTTGGTCGAATCCGACTGATCCCCGACCGTCACGCTGATTGCCCCCGAGAAGACGGCACCTTCAGGAACCGCGACGACGATCTGGTTATTGCTCCAAGCAGTGGCGCAGGTCGCGAGTGGGGCGACTCGATCATCTGCAAACGTAACTGTCCCGGGGGTTGCTCCGAAAAACGCCCCTCCGATCGTGATATAATTTCCGGGAGCGCCGTTACCCGGACTCACATAATCAATGCGCGGAACATTAACGCATACGCCGCCTTCGCACACCCCGGAGGCGCACTGGCTGGCGCTGGCGCAGGACCCGCCCTCGCAGGCGCCGCAATCCGCGCCTCCGCAATTGAGGCCGGTTTCGTCGAGGTTTTGAGTACTGTCGAAGCAGTGCGCGGCGCGAACCATGACGGTAACGCCTGCCGAAGTGGCATTATTGCTATCAACATCATAGGCACGCGCGGTAAGCGTATGAGAACCCAGCGATACCGGCGAGTTCAACTCCGCAGACGTATTCCAGAAAACGCTCCCGACATACGTTTGCGGTGTTTCGCCCGGCGGAGCGGAGGTGTTGGCAGGCGGCGCCATACCAGTAGTGCCGCCGTCGGCAAAAAAATCAATTTTTGAAATTCCCGCGTCGTCGGTAGCGTCCGCCGACACCGCAATGAGCGCGTCTACGGAAACGGACTCCCCCGGGTCGGGCGAGGTAATGGCCACCTCGGGCGCTTGCGTGTCAACCAGCGTGCCGGTTACGAACCGCGCTTCGCAGTTCGGCGCAAAGCCGCCGCAGGAGAGCGGACGGTTGTCGTTCGAGCGGATTCCCGTTGTCAGCAAAACGACAAACTCGACATCCGCATCAAAACAGCGGCGATCTTCGTTGGGAGGGGGGCATGCCGCGGACGGCTCGAACCGTATCTCTCCTCCGGAGACAGTTGCGTCTCCGGCAACGGCCGCGCCGTCGCGCGTTACGCTGAAATTCCCAGGAACCGTCGCGGCATTGACCGCGGAGGAGAGCGTGGCGCGCACCACGACGTTCCTGATGAGGAGCGTGCCGGAGGGCGAAATGCTTTGAACGACAAATGCGCCAGCGGGAAGTCCCCCGCCCCCGGGACCGCCGCCTGGGCCGCCAGGCCCGCCCGGACCTCCTTCCAGCGTTGCAGAAACAAGACTACGAATGACGAACGAAGCGATGGCGAAGGCTGAAACGATGATGGCGAGGCCGATCACGCCATTCACGATAATCTGTTTCGCCTGCGTGATTTTGGACTCATCCCCGCCCGCGGTCATCCACACAAATCCGCCGTAGAGGACGATCACCACCGCCACGAGTCCTAAAAGCCCCAGCGCCGTACGGATAATCCGAGCGACGAGCACCCGCACATCCTGCGTGGGAAGCCCGATTGACGTTACATACTCCAAGCCGAAATTGCCGAGTTCCTGCGCGTGAGTTGCAAGGGGCAAAGCAAAGAACAGCGCGGCGCATGCAAGCGCCAATCCCGCAAAACGGGATCCCGCTGCGCGTCTCCGCCAATTGCCAATCGCCAACTTGTGTAATGTTTCACGTTTCATGCTTTCCACACCACTTCGTTGTGGGTTTTATGGCGCAGGCGGTAATCCCTGCGAACACGGCGTGTCTGAAGGTTGAGATTGGCCATTGCAGCAGTAGCTATCGCCGGGTTCTAGACTGCATCCCGGCCCCGCGCCCGGGAAGAAGCAATTCTGGTAAAGGTCGCGAGCGCCGGAGGTTACACCGGGCCAGTAATCTTGCCGGTTGCAAGAAACAGACCCGCCGAGGTCGCAGTCGTTATCCGTCGAACAGGTTGCGTAGGGTGGTTCAGCGCACAGACTTGGGAAAAACGGCGCGTGGCGGATTTCGGAACGCGAACGAAACGGAGACAATGAAGTGGGCGGATCGCCGTTCGCATCCAAGTTGAGATTCCACACCCCATACCAAAACTCTCCTCCGAGCGCGGGCGGGGATGCGTCCAGGCCAACGGTCGCGTTTGAAAGTGACCCGAAACTCATGAGCTTGGACCAGGTGATCGTTACTGGGACGTCCAACGAAACATCACCTATGTTCAACCCCGGATCAACGGAAAGAATGGTCGGCGGGTTCAGGTCTATCAAATTCGAGGTGCGGAAATTGCGAACGACGTCGTCGCCTTGCGTTGCTGAATTGGGATTTTCGAGGCTGTAGGGCGGTTTGTTGGTCATTACCTCCGGTCCTTGGGCGACTGAGTCGCGGTTTCCATCGAGGGAATTCGCAGCCATATCCACAACGCCGTCGTATGGAAGTACCGATGACGGCGGTTCCGGGCCTAGCGTTGCCGCCTTCACGGTTACTGTGATGTCGCTCCCGCCCGGCAGGCAGAACACGTCGCCGCCGCAGGAGTTCGTGCCGCACAGGTCGGCGGTTACGAACTCAACGGTCAGATATTGATTGACGATGCGGAATTCTCCAGCCACGGGCACATCTCCGGCGCGCACCGTTATGTTACTGAAGGAATCGGGCACAATGCCGGAAACCGAGGTGGGGTCCACCGGCTCGTTAAAGTTCACCTGCACGAGCGCGTTCCTGGGACATCCGCCGCCGGCACAAGGGCGCGGCAGTATGTCATCAACCTGCGGCGGGGTGAGGTCAATAAATGTAGACATGTCAAAACGCCACTCATATCCGGCTCCGCCGGAGATGTCGGGTGGGAAAACGGGCGCTCCGTTCGCGTCCGTGATGCCGGAGGTGAGCCGCACGGCATACCGAACCATTGCGCTGGGGCTCCCCAAGAGGCCTTCCGGATCAAAGACGACTGTCCGGTTGTCTGGGGTGATGCGCGCGGCGACATTGGTCACAAAGCTCGTCACCGGCGTCTCCCCAATACCGCCGGCAGCAATGGCGTCCACAGCGATAATTTTTACATTCGCGGCATTCAAACGGTCGCCATCGTCGCCAAAAACACCGCTTCCGTTCGTATCTTCAATAACGCTCGCGGGATCAATCGGCATTTTGAAGGTCACGACGATGTTGGTGTTGCGCGGAATGTCCGGTGGCGGGGCGTTCCGAGGCGGAAAATGGCTCTCGATCGGACCAGCGCCCAATGCCCCTGAGAGCGGAGTGGTAAAACTGGGCGGTTGAGCCGGTCCTCCGAACAGCCCCCCGCCCAAGGATGCGGCGATGAGCTGCGTGATGATAAATTGCGTGATCGCCGTCGCCAGGAGCATGATGGCGAGTCCGATGACGCCGTTTTTGATGATGTCCTTCGCTTGAGTGATCTTGGACTCTTCGCCGCCGGAGGTCATCCACACGAACCCTCCGTAGAGAATGATGACAACCGCCACGAGCCCCAAGAGCCCGAGCAGATTCCGGATGATGCGCGCCACGATCACCCGAATGTCTTCTGTGGGAAGCCCGATTGACGTTACGTACTCCAAGCCGAAATTGCCCAGCTGCGCCGATGCCTCTTTCGCGAAAAATGCAAATAGAAAAACTCCCAACCCGACTGTCGTCAGGATGGTTGCACGGAACGCTTTGCGCGAATGGCGATAAGGCCGACCGCGCGGATCTAATTGTGAAAGGCCACGACGCATGGGTATCGTGGGCCGTTGCATTACGATTTATTTTATTTTGCGAGCGCCTCGCGTACAAGGCGCGCAACAACGCTTCCGTCAGCCCGGCCTTTCAAATCTTTCATCACCGCTCCAACGACACGGCCAAAGTCAGACGCGCTGCTTGCTCCCAGTTCCGCGATTTTCGTCTTCACTACCTCGCGTACGGCCTCCTCGTCCATCTGTTGCGGCAGGTAGGCCGCGATGATAGCAATTTCCTGCTCCGCCCGACGAGCAAGATCCTGACGTCCGCCGCGAGTGTAATCGGCGATTGCATCGCGAATCTTTTTCGCCTCTCTCCGCAAAACCTCCAACTCCTGATCTTCGGAAAGGGCTTCGCGCTTCTGTGCGATTGTCGCGTCAAGGAGCGCCCCCCGGAGCATCCGCAGCACGGATACGCGCAGCTCATTTTTGGCTTTCATTGCCCCTTGAAGATCGAGGTTGATTCGTTCCTGGATCATACGTCATGGAGCATGGAACACGTAGCATGGAGCATAAGGCGCGGAGCGCACTCCTTGAACGAATGCTTCGTGTTTCAGGTTTTGTGCTTTATGCTCCGTGCTACGTCCTAACTATCCCGACTGAAATGTCGGGACTGGCTACTAACTTCTACGTCCTTGCCGCCGCCGGCCGCCGACCAAGTCCTCATCTGACAGTTTACCGATACGATAGAGATGCTCTCGAAGCACTTGAACTTTCTTCCGATGCAGAGCGCTTGCGCGCATTTCAAACTTGCTTTTCGGCTGCGCGTGGAAACGTATTTTCTTTGCCTGCAAAAGCTTGCCGCTACGCTGTACGCGCCGGCCAAACCGGCGAAGCATGCTCTCAAAACTCTCGCCTTGCTTGCGTTTTACTTCAACCACACTAATGTCACCTCCTAAGGTGTTACTATGAGGTCATCTCAAAACTCCATTTCTGCTACTCGTTCGCTGTTTCGGCTGTCATCCCTTCGGGAGATCACCCGTAGGGTGACAAAATCGTAAAAGCTCCTCCGCTTATACTGCGTATAAACATCGTCGCTTTTCCGATTTTTCGCCTTGAAACAGCGAACGCTCGCTACGAAAGTGAGTTTTGAGATGACCTCTATATTAGTTCTGATGAAAGAATACTATAGAATCCGTAAAACGTAAAGTACGTTTTTCTACCCTAGTTTCCTCCGCAATTCTTCTATTGCTTTTTCGTAGCCGACGATCTCCTGAACACCCGAATCCATATCTCGGATAATGAGCGTTCCTTCCAAAACTTCTTTCTGACCAAGGATCAACGCATAGCGAACGCCCAACTTTCCGGCAATTTCCATCTGCTGCTTAAGGGACTCCTTGGAGAAATTCGCCGCGGAGCGGATGCCTGCCGCGCGCAACTTCTCAAACAAGGCAAATGCTTTTCTGCGCGCGTGTTCCCCCAACTGCGCGAGAAATATGGATGGCGCCGGCAACTCCGGCACAGGCGCATTTGCTTCGCGCATCCGGGCAATGATCCGCTCCATTCCAAACGCCAAACCGGCCGCGCTCGTCGCTCGCCCGCCCAAAATCTCGGCGAGACCGTCATAACGCCCGCCAGCGCCGAGCGCCGATTGTGCCCCCTCCTCCCCGCCCGCAGGGACATACTCAAACACCGTCCGTCCATAGTAATCCAAGCCGCGTACCAGGTGCGGAGTGAGTACATACGGCACATCCGCCTCATCCAAAATCTCCAACACTTTCATAAAGTGCGTCCGACAATCGTCGCACAGGTGGTCAACAATTTGTGGAGACGAATTCTTCACCGGCTGACACTCGGGTATCTTGCAATCCAGAACCCGCAATGGATTCCGCGTGAGCCGACGCTTGCAGTCCTCGCAAATCTCGCTCCGGCGCGCTCGGTAGTGCTGGAGCAAGGCCGCCTTAAAAGGATCCCGACAACCGGCATGCCCGATGCTGTTTACCTGCACGGAAGCGGCCACCCCCAGCGCACGCAGAAACGCGTTTCCGACAATGATTAACTCTGCGTCAACGGCCGGCTTCCCTTCGCCTAAAATTTCAAAACCAACCTGGTGGAACTCTCGCGACCTCCCCGCTTGCGGACGTTCGTACCGAAACATCGGCCCCTCATACCACAACTTTACGGGCTGCGGGATATTAAACATCCCGTGCGAAAGATACGCCCGCACAATAGACGCCGTCGCTTCCGGACGGAGCGTAACCCGTTCTCCGCCCTGATCATCAAAGGAGTACATCTCTTTCTCCACGATGTCCGTTTGTTTCCCGACCGCGCGAACGAACAGGTTCGTCGGTTCCATGATCGGCGTCTCAATACAATCAAAACCGTAGGCAACGGCAAAATCTTCCGCAGTCTTACGGAGAAAGCGCCAGTACTTAGCTTCGGCGGGCAAGATATCGCGCATCCCGCGGAGAAGTTCCGGCGCACTGCTCGTGCGCGGTGGCGCGACGACCTTTTCCTTGGGAGCGGCTTTCGCCGCCTCTTCCAACACTTGAGGTTTAGACTTGATAGCTTTTTTTTCCTTAGCCACAAACCAATCTCCTATTTATATATAGTTATCGTATCCTCTGCCTAGAAATTATACGCCGGTGTCGCAAAATGCCCAATCCGTGAAAGCGGCCAACCGCGCAACCACACTCTGCCGACAATGAACGTGCGCTTCACTGGCCCGAATATTCGCGAATCAAGACTGGCGTTTCGATTGTCCCCCATAACAAAATACTCCTCTTCTCCCAGCTCAACGGATCGTTCGCCCGGCGTTCCCGCCCCTCCGAGATACGACTCGGGAAGGGTAAATCCGTCCGGCTGTGCGGCATTCGCAATGTGAATATTTCCTTGCGAAAGCCGAACACGTTCCCCCGGCAGCCCAATAATCCGCTTAATAAAAAATTGGCCTGGGTCAAACGGGTAGCGGAATACGACGATCTCGCCGCGTTCGGGGTCGCGGAAACGATATGAGAGCTCGTCTATGATCAGATATTCATGATCATAAAAACTCGGCTCCATGGACGCCCCGCGCACATAGAACGGCTGAACCAAAAAATAGCGGACGGGAATGATGATCGCGAGCGCTACGAGCGCCACTTCAACAAACTCACCGAGCGACGTCAAAAACCGTCGTGCCTTTTCCACCCGAGGCGGATCCGCCTTTTGAGCCGAAGGCTCATGCGCCTCCGGAGCAGGCGGAGATTGTCTCTCTGTTGCGGATTCCATGTTACGATTGCAGCAATTAGGGTTACCGCGTCATTGATCGAGACCGCTATGATGGGTGCATATGACCACCACTCATCGTTCTCGTCGGTCCGATGCAGCCCTTGTGCGACTCAAGTAAATGGGGTCAGCCACCATTTATTATGTGTAAATGGGGTCAGTGTAAATGGGGTCATGTAAATGGGGTCAGCCACCATTTATTATCATAATAAACGGTGGCTGACCCCATTTATAGTAAATGTAATGCCATTTAATGGTCTCTAAACCATCAGTTGCGAGAACGGTTCCATCGTGAGGATTCGTTTGACTTCCGGGTCGGTGAGAATATTCTTCGCGTGGAGCATATTCACGAGTTCACGAAGTTTCACATCTTCTTTGCGCATGAGTACCACAAGATCGCCTCTCAAGTTTGACAATTTATCATCCATTCCATCAAGGAGGTCTTGTTTCATCTTACCCATCTCGCGTTGCAACTCCTCCTTTGTCTCTCGCAGGTTAGTAGCCAGCCCATTCAAATCTTCCTTAGTAGCCAGCCCATTCAAATCTTCCTTAGTAGCCAGCCCATTCAAATCTTCCTTAACCACCGCGTGCTCCTTCAAAAACTCCATGATTTCTCCTGTGGTAATGTCTTGATTCGGCATATATTTTTTTACTTATTTTCCCTGGAATCCATCTCAAAAATAGTTTGCACGGCATTTTGGATGCCATCCCGCCCCCTAAGCAGCAACCTCTTGCGTAGAGGGCGGGATCCTTGAACGACGAGGAGGAATAGCAGAGTTATTTCGACGAGGAGTGAAAGAATTGTCCCGCGTAGCGGGATCCCGCTTTGCGGTGACAGGCGAAATGGCGCCGAAATGGCCGGAAGATATTTTTGAGGTGAGTTCTACTGCCCTTCTATCATGTACCTCCTGCGAATCTTGTCAAATTAACTTATGCAATTCAAAATTCATGGCCGACCTCGGCCTTTCCACCCAAAACGCACAACTTCTATCTGGTGGGTGACTCTGGATTCGCCCGGCATGCGCCGGGTCCGCCTCTGGCGGAAACCAGCGACCTCTGTTCCCCCACCCTTTTCTCAAATGGGTCCGATCCCGATTCAAATCGGGATGACCTTTTCCCTCACCCTTTTCTCAAATGGGCACATCTGGACTCGAACCAGAGACCTCCCCGACTGCCGCCACCTCTCATCTCTGGTGGATGATGCTGGGCTCGAACCAGCGACCTCTGTCGTGTGAGGACCCCGTACCAAAATGGGTGATTCAGGGCTCGAACCTGAGACCTCTGTCGTGTGAGGACAGCGCTCTAACCAACTGAGCTAATCACCCATTTTGGTACGGGGCAGGCAGCGCTCCCTGCCCCCTCCCGTGATTCCGACCTGCTCCTTGGCGGAGTCAAGGTCGGGTTCCCTGGCTCCGCCAGCTGGCGGAGGGACGGGGTAACCAACTGAGCTAATCGTTCCTCCGAATAACCTTACGGGGAGCAGAAACTTTCCGAAAACACGAAGCGAGTATACCATAGTAAAAGACCCTGACAACCCCACGGTCATGAAGCATGTAGCATATAACATGGAGCACGAAGTACGAAACACGCTCCTTGAACGAATGCTCCACGTTTCATGATTCATGATTATGCAAACTCCGAAGATAAACCTTCTTCCCGAGTCGGGAAAATCAAAAATAAAACTGATAAAAATAATTGTGCCGGTCGTGCTCGCGGGCATTTTTTTCGTTGGCCTCATCGCAAGCAGAGTAGCTCCCCGAGCGGCGGAGAGCGTCGTCGCCGCTCCGCGCGGCGGCATCTGGCGCAGCTTGAATCGCTTGCTTGCGGCAGCGGAACGCGCTCTGGCGACAGACTCGCGGGGTATCACCCACATCCTGATCCTGGGGACAGGCGGTGCGGGGCATGAAGGGCCGAACCTGACCGACACCATCATCCTGGCAACAATCTCCGCAAAAGAGAAACGCGCAGGGCTCCTGTCTATTCCCCGCGACCTTCTCGCGCAAACGCCGGAAGGGCAGTGGCAAAAAATAAACGCCCTCTATGCGCTTACGGAAAGCAAGAAACCGGGAAGCGGCGGAGAGCGCCTCCGCACGACGATTGAAACAATCTTCCGGATTGAAGTTCCGTACTATGTGCGGATTGATTTCCAAGGATTCCGAGACGTCGTTGATGCGCTTGACGGCATTCCCGTAGACGTTCCCCATGCGTTTGTTGACCCCGCATATCCAACTGCGGATTTTGCGACTCGCATCGTGCAATTTTCCTCCGGCGAGCAAACGCTTACCGGAGAACGCGCTCTGGAGTATGTACGCTCCCGCCACGGAACCGCAGGCGAAGGTTCCGATTTCGCCCGCAGCCGCCGGCAACAACAGGTGCTTGCAGCCATCATGCTGCGGGCGCGGAGTCGAGAAGTAATTGGAAACCCAAAGCGAATTATCGCCTTTGTTGACGCGGTTGCCAAAAATATGGATACCAACATCCGGCCATGGGAAATTCTTCAGCTCGCCTCTCTCGCGCAAGAATTCGATGAAAAAAATATCATTCGCCGAGGAATGGACGACGCTCCGGACGGGCTTCTCCAAGCTGCTCTGGTAGACGGCGCATATGTGCTTCTTCCGAAACATAATGATTTCACGCCGCTCGCCGCGCTGGCGCAGAATCTTCTTTCCGAGCCCCCCAAACCAGCCTTTGCCAATACCGTTTCAGCGGCGCGCATCGTGGTGCGCAATGGAACCGGTCGTGCCGGTTTTGCGGCCGCCTGGTCAGAATTCTTGAAAAAAAGCGGTTTTGAAATCTTAGAAACCGGCAACTGGGCAGACGAACCGGAACGAACCGTCATCTACGACCGAACGAAGGGCTCCAAACGGCGCGAACTCGCCGCGCTCCAAGCGCTCTTGAACGCGGAAATATCATTTGACGCCCCGGCCGGCGTTGACCCGAAGAACACCGATTTTTTCGTGGTACTGGGGACAGACGCAGAACTCCCATCACCATAATATCGCTATGAAATCTCACACCCTTACCGTCGCCATCGTCGGCCGGCAGAATGTCGGCAAATCCACGCTCTTCAATCGTCTTATCGGCGAATCAAAGGCGCTCGTCTCCCCCATTCCCGGCACGACTCGCGACCGCAATTACGGCATCGTTCTGTGGCGGGATGTTGAATTCACCATCGTGGACACCGGCGGACTGGATGTTCTCCGAAAGGACGAGATTGAACGCGCAATCGTGCGCCAGGCGGAACTCGCGATGAAAGAAGCGCACCTCATCCTGTTCGTAGTGGACCTTCGGCTGGGCATTCGGCCGGAGGATCGCGAGCTCTCGCGCGCGCTCCGAAAAAAGAAAAAAGCGGTCATCATAGTCGGCAACAAAGCGGAGCGCGCCGAAACACGCCGCGAGGCGGAAAATCCCGCGTGGGCCGCCTTCGGCTTCGGGCTGCCGATACCCGTTTCAGCCGCGACCGGCATCGGCACGGGCGACCTTCTGGATTCAATCGTCGGGCGCGCAAAAGAGGCGCTGCGAACGCCTGCGCTCGCTGATCTCGCCACCACGCGCATCGCCATGATTTCCTCACCCCTGCGTTCGAGGTTCTCGGG
>JBBTXB010000066.1:0-7646 GCA_038062475.1 Patescibacteria group bacterium | reverse complement strand
CGCATCGCCATCGTCGGACGGCCGAACGTCGGCAAGTCATCGTTCGTGAACGCGCTCCTCGGCGAGGAACGGGTGATTGTTTCCGACATCCCGCACACCACGCGAGAACCCCAAGACACCCTGCTCCTCTGGAACGATGATCCCATGGTCATCATTGATACGGCGGGAATCAGAAAACACGCCAAGCGCACACCCGGCCTTGAAGAAGCGGGGGTGTCGCGAAGTCTTCGCGCCGCCGAACGCGCCGACGTGGTTCTCTTTTTTCTGGAAGCATCAGCCCCTATCGCTTCCCAAGAACGCCGCATTGCCAAAATCCTTGCGGAAGCGGAACGGCCGGTCATTCTTGTCGCAAACAAATGGGACATTGTCCGCGACAAGACTTCCACGAGCACCTCGGTCGCAAGCAAAAAAATCCATGCCGAACTTCCCGGCATGGACTGGGCGCCCATCGTATTCATTTCGGCAAAAACGCGAGAACGCATCCCCAAGGTCATCGCCATGGCATTGGATGCCAAAAAACAATACGAACGAAGAATAGATGATCGGGTATTGGAAGATTTTATCCAAGACGTCCGCAGGGAAGCGCGCGACGGCATCCGGCACCCCAAGGTACTCTCCTTTAAACAGACGGGCGTGCGGCCGCCTCGCTTTTATCTCGCCGTGCGCGAAAAAGAACCGTTGAATCCGGCGTACCTCGGCTTTCTGGAACGGCGACTCCGCGAACGATTCGGCTTCGTCGGCGCGCCGATCAAAGTGTTATCAAAAGGCATCCGTTTGCGAGTATAGAACGGGAATGGGGTCACAAGGAATGGGCACACAAGGAATGGGGTCAGCCACCATTTATTATGACAATAAATGGTGGCTGACCCCATTTATGACATATTTATGACCCCGTTTTTGATTTTTCACTTTACAACGACTGCTCCTTCCGCAGGATCCGGTTCTTTTCCGGGCCGGTGCGAGGTGTAGATGAAGGATTTGCCAGCGAGGAACTCCACGGTGGTTTCTCCGCCCGGAGCAACGAGGGTGGTGGTGAAGTAGTCGCTCCTGAACTCGCGGCCTCCGTAGTAGACTCCTCGGGGGCGCACTTTGAAGGTCAAGCGCACGGTGACGCCTTTCCGCACGGTGATCGAGGAGGGATAGAGGCCGAGATCGTCGGCGACGACTTCATAGGTCTCAACCACTTTGGGCGGGGGCTCAATGCCCTTGTCCGCCTCAATCGTGGGGGCGAACTCTTTGGCGATCTCGGGCTTGTATTCTTCCGGATCGCTGATCGCTTTGCCAACCTTGTATTGGGCGAAGAGCGTCTCGGACACGTCGTCAATCTTCTTGTTCCAGTCGGCGCCGTAGATGGCGACGGCAATCTCCTCATTCATGATCCAGCGCAACTCTCCTCCGGGGGTGACTGCGTATGTCTTAGGGTCTGACGGAAGCTTCACCATACGCACCCCGGGACGATAGGTGACGGCGCCGCCGAGGGGATAGTCGGCAATGGCGTCCAGTGGCACTTCTTTCACCGTCGCGCCTTCCGGAAACCATGTTTCAAAAATCTTGTGATGCGGGAAGATGTAGCGTTTGCCGTCGGCGCCGAGATAATACACGGCGTCGCGCTGGTAATCTTCCCGGACGCCTTCCATGTGAATACGAAACATTTCTCCGAACTTGAGAATGGGTTCAAGAGACGGAGGGGCTTCGGTCGGAAACGTGACGCCATCGGGAGAGACGATCGGCGTTCCCCCGTCTGATGGCGGACGTGTAATTCCATCGGTTGGGACATCGGGCGTACGAGCGATCGTGCGCTGGACTGTCGGGACTCCTTTCAAAGCAATTGTGGCGGCTGACTCATTGCCGAGAACGTCAACGGCGGTGAGGCGGAAATAGGTGGTGGCACCCGAGGTCAATCCTCCGACCGTGTATGAAATCGCGGATTTTGGAACGATGATCGGCTGTTGGGGAAAGGCGTCTTCTTTGCCGGATTGGTAGAGGAGATAGCAAAGGAGAGGTTTGGAGGACGGCGGTTTGTCCCAAACGAGATTCAAAGAAGCGCCGGTCAATGGATCTTGAATGGAAACATTTGGGGTCGCTGGCGCCTTGGGGTGCGAGGGCTTCACTGGGGCCAGATTCAAAGTAGTTGAGGCCATGCTCGGAGAAACGGCGGTTACTGGAGCCCCTGGAGTGATGAAATATATTCTGGATTCGCTCGGTTCGAAGTGATCGCGGAAGGCGCCATCAATAATTTCAATCTCGCGGCCGGCTCCCTGTACCACAGCCTTACCGGTGGGTGCTCCAACTAGCTTAAACTCCACTGTCTTTGCTTTATGCAATGTTTCCGCGGCGACAGCGACGAGTTGATTTCCGATCGCACCAATGATACCGGAATACACTTCTGAGGCGTTATCCGTGAGAGCGTACGGCGAGGCGGGCTGGTCAGTGTCCGAATAGTACACGATCAGCTCTGGCCAGTGGTCACTGTCGGTAGAATCGGAGGAAACAAAACTTTTCACTTCATTGAAGCTCCTATCATAATGAAGGAACATTTTGGTGCATGGCGGAACTGTGGGGCTCAGAGAAAACTTACCCGCGAGGTAATCTCCAGCCGTAGCGCTTTCAAGCGCTAAACGATTCACCGTGCTCGTAGAATGATGGCTCGCTCCGCTCCCTGCAACCCACGCGCCCCACCCCCGGGTGACACGCGGATCAACGCCGTAGTACAATCGTGTCGGCGGGCTCGGAACCTGAATCGTATCGCCTGACTCGCCGACCACTGCAAGCTGATCAGAAACGGGCGTAATCTCTTCCAATGTATCCATCAGCATCACACCGTAGTTTGGTTGCGCTCCTGCGTACCAATCTTGCACAAGTTTGGTGATGTCCCATCGGTACCACGACTTCTCAAACACCGCTCCGATCGTAACCTCCGCGGCCGCAGACGGCGAAGCATCTGCCAATGGCTGATTCTCAAACGTAACAGTCGCTTCATCCCACGGAGCAACAATGCCGTAGGCCGCAATGGGCAGCTCCGACCCCGTCGCTCCTTGCGTGTGGTAAAGCCGCAGAACAGCGCGGTCAATCTTTTTACCAGCAGGCAGAGACGACAAATCAAATTTAATGAGCGGGCGGAACCTTAAACGATAAGTGTTAAACTCAATGCCCGCAGAAATGCGTTCTATGCTCCCGAGAGGCGTATTGGCGTGACCGTTCGCTTCTTCGACGACAGCATCAATGCCTTCACTGCCGGGCTTAAAGAGAATTCGTTGGACGCCGCTCTTCGGAACTCGCGCTGCCGTTACCGCCGGCGCCACTAGCGCAGTATTCGCATTCACGGACTTAAACGCCTCCCAAAGATCCGGGGCGCTTATGGGAAGAAAAAAGTGCTGTTCTCCGGAAAGATGCTCTACCGTCCAGTATGCGAAGTACATTAGGCCTTGGGCGCCGGAGGCGAGCGCTTCGTTTGTCATGCCCTGCATCTGGTCAGGACGCGGATATCCGAGGTTCGCTGGAAAAGACTGGAGCGCCGCCCAAACCGCTTGTTTTGGTCCGATCGCCTCGCGCGACTGCGTGACATACCTGGCAATCCTGGTGCCAATACCTCCTTGCAGCGCGGCCGCCGCACTTGTTATCGGGAACGGATCCGGGGCAATAACATCTCCGAGCGGCGCGAGAGCCAAAAGAGCTTTTTCTCTCGTCCGCGAAGGATCGCATTCGGATGGCAACTCTCCGCAGAGCGTAGGGTATTCCCATGGCCACTCACCCGTTACGTTAATGATGGGGTGGTCCGGATCAAGGGTTTTTAAGTAATCGTACGCATCGCGAAATTTTTGGAATGCGCTCACGCTCGCGGGCTCATCTTCAATCACCCACCCCAGGAGCGCCGGATGGTCGCGAAATGATTTAATATACCGTGTAAAACTATACCCTTTGTTCAGTGGCAGGGCGAGGTTCAAAATCGGAGTGCCGACATAGACAATGGCTTTCAGGCCATGACGCTGTGCGATGTCCAGATATATCTGCGTGTTCCTTATACTTGCCGAACTCGCAAGATTCACGGTATTAAACCCATGGGCCGCGACATCGCGGATGTTCTCTTCCGCGTTCTCTGGCGTAAACCGTGTGTTGCCATAGACAGCGGCCACATCCGCTTGAGCTGGATTGCGATAATCCCAAAAAGCCCCGACATTCATAAGACTTATGGGGAAAAACGGTTCGCCATCAACGGTCATTTCTCCCGTTTCGCTGAAGACTACCTTTTTCCGCGCAGGAGGCGTCATGGCGCCTTCCAAGCCATCGCTCACCCGAACGTCGTCAATCCACACGGCTCCGGTGCCAATGTTATCAAACTGCAGTGTCAGGCCGCGCAGCGGCTTTGTCGGCGTAACTGTGTACTCGTGGCGGCGCCAGTCGGATGTAAACGGCGTGGATGTTGCCTCCGCAAGGAGATCGGCCAGAGGCCCCTCGTCGCCGGTCTCGTCCATGTATCCTCTAAAAATGTACAGTCCTACCGGACCCGTCGCATTTTTTTCCCGTGTATAAAATGAGATGGTCACCGGCGCCGCCTTCCATTGATATAAGTACACCGGTCCGCGCACCTCGCGTATGGCGGCGTCTGCGCGTGCGTCGAGACGCAGAGAACTTGATCCTGAAAACGCGGTGGCGGAGTCAACGGAAATGGACTCTCCCCCGTACATAATGTTCCACTCTGACGGCCTCATGCTTTCTGGATCAATCTCTTCAAAACCGGGATTCGCTACAAAATTCCATGGCGCTGTTTCAGCCCCGGCTAGGCGGGCGTGACGAATCAACACAAACGCTCCTGAAGACGCGACTGCAAAAAAAATGAGTATAAAAAGCGGGGCGACGCGTTTGCACATAAATGTAAATGTGTAAATGGGGTCATGTAAATGGTGGCTGACCCCATTTACACGAACGAAGAATAGATGATCGGGTATTGGAAGATTTTATCCAAGACGTCCGCAGGGAAGCGCGCGACGGCATCCGGCACCCCAAGGTACTCTCCTTTAAACAGACGGGCGTGCGGCCGCCTCGCTTTTATCTCGCCGTGCGCGAAAAAGAACCGTTGAATCCGGCGTACCTCGGCTTTCTGGAACGGCGACTCCGCGAACGATTCGGCTTCGTCGGCGCGCCGATCAAAGTGTTATCAAAAGGCATCCGTTTGCGAGTATAGAACGGGAATGGGTCAAGGAATGAAGGAATGGGGTCAGGAATGAGGAATGGGGTCAGCCACCATTTATTATGACAATAAATGGGGTCATCATTCATTAAATGGGGTCACATAAATCATATAAATGGTGGCTGACCCCATTTATGTATGATTTACAGCGCTGGCGCTTCCCCACTCCCGCTCTCAGATGGCGGCTCCTCCGCAGGCGCCGCATCCTCTGTTGGCGCTGTTTCTTCTCCTGAATCCGTCGGGACAGGTCCCGAGTCCGTCGGGACAGGCTCGTTATCCGCAGGAGGCATCTCGGGAGCCGCTTCTTCCGCCGGAGTCGTCTCGCTCGGAGTCTCCGGTTGCGGTTCCTGCGGCACGCCGCCGTCCACCGGAGTTCCGCCGCCTCCGCCGTCTACAGGAGCGGTCTCGTTTCCGCCTCCGCCGTCTATGGTAGCAGTCTCGTCCGAGGGAGCAGGATTGTCCGCGGAAGCGGGCTCGTCCGCGGAAGCGGGCTCGTCCGCGGAAGCGGGCACAAGGTCATCAATCTCCCCTTCAACGCCGATAATCCAGTAATCAAACTCCGTGTCGCTCCCCTGCGGAACGGTGATGGAAAGCTCAAACCAACCGTCGTCTTGCCCCGAAACCCACCACACGCTCCCGGGGTTGGTGCGGAAGGTAACGAAGATGCGGGATTCCTTGGCGACGGCGTCGTTTTCAACAACGAAGCTCGTCTGATTTTGCGGCACGGTCGCCCGGCCGATCGTCTTCTTCTCATCCCGCCGCACTTTGAACAGGCGGCCAACAATTTCATCTGCCTCAACCCTCTTCGCCGCAAGTTCTCCTTTTTCATTGATCTCCCACAGGCCGGAGATTGAAGCGATAGAACGCACGCCCAAAAGCTGTGCGCCTCCAAAGTCGTAGCCGAGAACACGGACGATGCGAACGCCTCCTTCTTCAACTTCAACCGTTACCGCTTTCGGTCCGAACTGTGTTTCCGCACGGGAAGGCGTGGCGCCGTTCCGCACCGCGACGAGAATCTGCCCATCGCCGCCCGGAAACGCTTCAAGCGCCATACCGATAATTGATCCTCCGGACGCATCCGCCGGGTCAAATCGCATTGCAAAACCGGGCTTTGAAGCGGTAACAAGGAAATCCCCAGGCATGATGGGACCCGCCTCGTCGGTAACTTTGACCGGCACTCGTCCTGCGAGCGCGACCGCCGGGCGCATCGGATCCACTCCACCGCCACCGATCATAACACCGTTATCCAAACCAAATGTCATGGCCGGTGAAGTTGAAACAATGCCCACAACGGCAGAGGCATTTGCCCCGGAAGACTTTTTCACTCGCACGTCCCCCATCGGAGTCTCGACGTCAAGAACCACAACGTCTGCCGGAGCCACCGGCTCTGACGCCTCATAGATTTCCGCAAGGTCGGCGCAAGCGCCGTTTGTTTCCGTACAGTGGCCGCCGACTTGCAATTCACCGATTATTTGCAAATTCCCCGTTACTGTTGAAGTGGCGCCGCTCGCCCCAACGTGGATAGAGCTTGAGGCATAAATGCTTCGCCATGCGCTCCCGTATCCTCCAATATCCAAGGTGTTGTTGGCGTTTGGACGCAAAGGACCGGCAAAGGTGGACGAACCGGTGCCAGCGATAAAAAGAGTTCCGGAAGCGGCGACATTCCCCGCGGAGTCAACGGCGAAGTACTCGGTGCCGTTGTTCAAGAGGCGCAGGAGACGAGCGTTTGAAAGCGTAGCGGTGGTGTTAAAGACGTGCGCCGCGTTTGAAGCAACGTCCGTGGGGGTGGAGCGGAATGTGCCGGTGGCGCCGAAGACGATGGTACCGGTTGCAAAGATCAAGGAATCGCTGGTTATAGTAGTTTGTCCGACGCGCAGAGTGCCGGAGGCGTAGATGTCCTTAATCGCCGTGGTGTACGTGCCGAGGTCGCGGACGTTATGAGCGGTAGGACCAAAAACGTTAGCGGTAGAAAGCTGCCAAGAGATAGTATTGTTGACGGCAAAAAACAGGTTGCTATTCGTAATTGTACCGACAAACGAATTCCCCGACGCCGTCCTTATACCTATCTCATTGTCATTGGTATTATCGCGCACGGTTATAGCGCCGTTAGAAGGCACCAGCCCTGATACAAACAGATGGTTCCATCCCGCACCCAGCGACGTGGCGTCTGTGCCGTCGCCGATTTGGACAGAGGCAAGCGGCCTCTCTGTGCGCATACCGATTCTTCCGTTTGCCGGAATCACCACGAAACTGCTGGTGGCAATCGTAACTGCATCGGCAAAGGTTGAGGTGGCTCCCGAATCTTTGAATCCAACGCGGAGCGAGCCAGAGGCGAAGATGTCGCGGAAAGCGGTGCCAAATGCGCCGAGGTCAGAGGCGTTGTTGGAGCCCGGAAAGATATGGCCGGTCAAAGTGATGTTGCCGGATGAAGAGATCGTAGAAGACGCCGCTCCGGAAC
>JBBTXB010000065.1:0-1984 GCA_038062475.1 Patescibacteria group bacterium | reverse complement strand
CTCTGGCCGCAATCGCGGGCGGACTTTCTTGCCAATGCCGTGCTCGGCTTTCCCAGCGGTCTATTGCCCAGTACAGAAAAGAGCTGGGTTTGAGCAAGCGCGGTCAAAGAGAAAACATCTCAGCAGAACGTGCAAACTCCTCAGCAGAAGGGGCGCTGATCGCTACTTCATAGGACCGTAGCAGCGCTACGGTCCGGCGCTATATTGGGCTACTTCGGGCAACATTGGACCCTCACCCTACCCTCTCCCTGCTATGTGAATGTCAAGTGGCAGACCCAATGAACCTCTTTAATTTTTCTCTTATCGCTGTTCCTCTCGCAGACTCCCTTTTTGCCTCGCCCCTTGCGGGAGAGGCCGCGCCCGGCGCGGGTGAGGGGTCCATTCTCAAATGCCCGTTGTCTTGCGGCCGTTTACTATCCGGCGCCGCTTTCTTCTCGGCGCCCTGCGAGATTTTCCGTTCTTTACCCTCTTGGTTCGTTTCATCTTTCCGTCCGTTCTCCAACCTCAAGACTGACTGCCTGCTATTCGTGGCATCCGGCTTGGCGGATCGCACTGTTTTGAGATGCATCCCCTCTAGGGTTAAAGACCCAGGCGTTGATTGTTGTTGGGCTAACCGCCCTTGGTTGCCTGGGATAAGTTGCCCCGGGGTCTCTGTCTTAAAGGCCGAAACGTCAGGAGAATCTAGCTTCTCCTGCTTCTGGGAGAGGTCGAGTCGTCCCCTGGGGCATAGTGTCTCTGCTTGGGTTAAAGAATCAGACGAAATTATATGACGGATATCGTATTTCTTTTGCTGACGCAAAACAGCGTAGATGCGCGTTGTCATTTTGCGCGCCACGGCGACAATGGCTTTTTTAGCGGCCATGTCTTTGGGATGGCGTTGATAGATGCGGTTGTAGAATTCTTGAAGTTCGGGGTCCTTGCGGATGGCGGCCCAGGCTGCCTGGATGAGCTTGCTTCTCAAGCGGCCGTCCCCATAGCGGGTGATGCGGCCTTTGTTGACGCTCTCTCCCGTGGAATCCTCCCTCTGAGTAAGTCCCAGAAAACAAGCCAATTGCCGGACATGGCAGAGCTCTCTCCAATCGCCGATTCTGGCCAACATATGGCTCGAGGTAATCCATCCCAAACCGGGAATGCTGGTCAAAAATTCGATGTTGCGCTTGAGCTCCGGCTCTGCGTTCGAGAACCGGCGGATTTCTTTCATGGCAGAGAGTACTTGCCGCTGGGCAAAGCTCAGGCCGGCGATCAGTTGATCGAGCTTAAAGCGAACAGTCGGGGAACAAGGAATGGTTTTAAGCTCAGCGATCACGCGGGAGGACCACTGGCTGCTCTGGGACGCTTGCGCCGGAAAGGCAATGCCTTCAAAGAGAAGCAAGGATTTAATCCTTTGTTTCGTGGCTGCGACTTGACGCACGGCCGTATCCCTCAACTGGACCAGATGGCGCAGGCTGCGGTAGATCGGGGAAGGGATATGAATACTTTCAAGCTGTCCTCCCCTCAAGGACTCGGCCAGCTTTTTCGCGTCCAATCGGTTGGTTTTCACGCGGGCTCCGGGAGCCGTGGGAACCATCGAGGGCGCCACAACCAGGCAGGGATAGCCATGTTTTACCAGTTGGTCGTGAAGACCCCAGCCAGTGGGACCGGCTTCATAAACAAAGGCGACCTTTTTATCCGAAAAGTTCTTGCGAACATAGCCGATAAGATTATCCGCATTGTTGGGAATGTGCATAGATTTTATCGCTTTTTCGTGGCTGAGAATATTCACCGCCATGCTTGTTTTGTCGACATCCAATCCTGCAAAGATGTCGAAGTGCCTCGGGATAAATGCTCCATTCTGCTGAACCTGAGATTCAACCATTTGTTTTCCTCCTCTCTTTGTCGAGCCGCTTTTGCTCGATTGTATTGCTTCGAGAGGATCGAATGGGCTGTTGCATGATATTCAGCATACAAGTCTTAGGGAGAGGGAAAAGGGGGCGGCGGGCTATTT
>JBBTXB010000064.1:0-27630 GCA_038062475.1 Patescibacteria group bacterium | reverse complement strand
CAAGATGGGAGATTCGTGCGATTACGAGCCGGCGGAGGAAGAGACCGCTGACCTTCTAGACCCGTGACCCCCCACAATTATTGTGGGGGGTCTTTTTTGTTACTCGCCCGACCCGCCCAAATTTTTGCGCATCCGACGAAAGGATTAACCGCCGAAGCGGAAGTATTGCAAGCTGTTTTTCAGAAGAAGTTTCCGATGAGCGCGGCGTAAAAACTTAGGCGGGTTCGTTGGGAGTAATCCGCCCGAGGCGGACCTCAGGCGGATTTTGGCGGGGTTATTTTCGCGCAATCGTTTCTAATATCTCGAGAATTTTTTTTGCGCTTTCGTTCCATGAGAATTTTTGGGCGCGGAGCTTTCCCGCGGCGGAGAGTGTTTGCGCCAGCTCGGCGTCATTCACAATCGCAAGAATGGCGCTCGCTATCTCCCGGGGGTTGTAGGGATTCGCGAGGAGTCCCGCGTTCCCGACGACCTCAGGAAGCGAGGTCGCGTTTGCCGCCACCACGGGCGTTCCCATCTTCATGGCTTCAAGTACCGGCAGTCCGAACCCTTCGTAGAATGACGGGTAGAGAAAGCAGCGCGCGAGAGCATACAGCGCCGGGCGGTCAACGGATGGAATAAAACCCAGTTCGCGCACGCGTTCGCGGACCATGCTTCGGGCGAGCGCGTGCGAAAACGCCCGAGCTCCATGCCCGGGTTTTCCGGCGAGCACAAGATGCAGATCGTGCCGCGCCGGTTCGGATAGTTCAAAAGCGCGGAGCATGCCGCGGATATTCTTCCGTTCTTCCAGAGTGCCCACATATAAAAGAAACCGTTCGGGGAGACGATACCGCGTTCGTACCGCGGCGAGTTGCGCGGGAGTTGGAGGAACGGAAAAAATCGGGTTTGCGCCAGGGTGTACGACCGTGATGCGTTCCGTTGGAATGCCGTAAAGATCAACGAGGTCGCGTTTCGTGTGTTCGGAGACCGCAATCGTCGTCGCAGCTCGTTCAATCAGGCGGCGCGGTCGGAGAGCGCGATGCCAGAGGCGATCCTTCAGTCGGAAGAATTCGGGCGCGACTGCGAAGGAAAGGTCGTGAACGATGATCGCGTAGGGAAGGTTCGGAGACGCGCTCCAAAAATTTATGTTCGGGAGGAGCATGACATCCGGCCGGGCGCCGCGTCGTTCGAGCAGCCGGTCAATGCGCGGTTCGCCAACCGTCGCCAGAGTCGCGTTCATCAATGCGTTTGGAAAACGGAACTGTTCCAGTCGGAATTGCGGCTGTGGGAGCGGAGGCAGCGCGGGCGTGCGACCCTGACTGTTCGCAAACAGTACGAATTCATGGCGGGAGAAGCCCGCGAATGATGACAGCAGGTTCGTGAGAACGTCGGAAACGCCGGTCGGCTCATCGTCAAGAAGCGGGCGAACGTCAATCCCAATGCGCATAGTTAGTTAGTACGTAGAAGTTAGAACGTAGAAGGTAGTATCGAGAACGATCAGTCTACGTTCTACTCACTAATGAAACAACCTTCTCTGTCCAGCGTGGGTGAATTCGTTCCAGCGTCGTTCCGCGTACGTTTTAATTTTTTCCTTGAAGGTTTCGGTGGAGAATTGCATGGCATGCGTTCGGATGCGCTCCGGCTGGAATTGCTCCGGTGAGAACCGGATGATGGTATGCGCCAAGTTCTCCCACGTTTGCTCTTCAAAAAAAGTTCCGGTAACGCCGGGAAGGATCGTTTCCAGCGCGCCGCCGCACGGATATGCAATGACCGGCCTACCGGAAGCCATCGCTTCAATTGCCGTGATGCCGAAGTCCTCCTCTTGGGGGTGAATGAAAGCGATTGCGCGCGCGTACAGCTCGGCTTTATCTGTTTCAGAGACGCGGCCGAGGAATTCAACATTCGGTTTTGCCATGGCGCGCAGTTTCGTTTCCTCGGGGCCATCGCCAAAAATTTTGAGCGGTATACCCAGTTTGTTGAACGCAGCGACCACGAGATCAAAGCGTTTGTACGAGACAAGACGTCCGCCCGCGAGGTAGTAGTCATCTACGCGCGGCGAGATGAAGTAGTCGCGCACATCCACCGGCGGATGGATGAGATCGGACTCGCGGCGATAATATTTGCGGATGCGCTCCTGCACCGTTTTTGAATTTGCAACCATGAAGTCGGCGCGATCGGCGGAAAGGCGGTCCCACAGCCGAAGCGTGGGGAGAAAGAGCGGGAGCGTTGCACGCACCGGTTTCGGTACGCGCAATTCGTTCACGTACGAGACCGTATCGTTCCAGAGATACCGCGTCGGCGTGTGGCAGTAGGCGATGTGGAGCGTGCCCGGCTTTGTGAGCACGCCTTTGGCGAAGGCGCTGGATGAAGACAGGACGACATCAAAGCCCGAGAGATCCAGTCGCTCCACCGCCGCGGGCATGAGCGGGAGAAGCCATTGATAACACTTCGTTGCAAAGGGAAGCGATTGGAGGAATGAGGTGCGGATATCGCGACTCCGGAATGCCGGGTGCGCGCGGTCTCTGTCATACAGGAGCGCAAAGGTTGGTGCTTCGGGCCAGATATCCTGAAGCACCCGCAGCACCCGTTCGGCGCCGCCGTCCTGGATCAAGTAGTCGTGGATCAGGGCGAGCTTCATGTTTAGTACGCTCCTTTTCGAGAGAATACGGCGAGCGGCGTTTTTGCGAGTATGGCGAGATCAAGTTTCGGCGACCAGTGTTCCATATAGAAGGTGTCCAGTCCAACCTCTTTCTCAAATGCCAGGTCAGCGCGGCCGGAAATTTGCGCGAGTCCCGTGATCCCGGGCGAAAGGAGGAGCACGCGGCGATGACGACTCCCGTAGTGCGCGACTTCTTCCGGAAGGTGGGGTCGGGGACCGACGAGCGACATTTCTCCGCGCAGTACGTTTAGCAGTTGCGGCAGTTCATCAATGCTCCAGCGGCGCAGAATGCGGCCGACGCGCGTTATGCGCGGGTCATCCTTGATTTTCGGCACGGGACCTTCCCGCTCCGATCGTTCGCGGAGCTCCTGCCATTGCTCATGCGCTCCCGGCCGCATGGAACGAAATTTGTAGATGCGGAACGGTTTGCCGAGCCGCCCTACGCGCGTTTGTGCGAAGAACACCGGAGCGCGATCCTCCACAATAATGGCGATGGCGACCATAATCCCGATGGGAATGGCGAGTGCGGTACAGAGGGCGCCGAAGACGAGATCGAATATCCGTTTGTACACCCGCCCCCAACCTTCGAGCGGGGTTCGTTGAAGCTCGATAGTAGGAATGCCGCCGATGAAGCCCATGCCGAGCGCGCCCCGTTGCAGCAGCGGGTGGAGAGCGGCGGAGCGTACCCCAAGCTGACGGGAGTCGCAGAAGTCCATGATGCCGCGGAGATCGGAATCGGCGAGCGCCGGGTCGGCAATGATGATTTCATCCAGCGCGAACTCGGCGCGTCTGCGTGCAAGCTCTGCCTCCGCCGCGGCATCCCATCGCGGAAAAACGGAAACGACCACAGCTTTGTGGCGGCGCTCAAGTTCGGCGCGGATGACTTCCGCTGGTTTCCCGCTCCCGATGATGGCGACTGCGGGGATACCGATGCCGCGAGCGCTCATTGCCGCGCGAATGAGCCGCACGAGCAAGCGCTCCGCGGCGACACACGAGATACCGAGCGCCCAGGCGGCAAGTACAATGAATCGGGATGCGAAGAATTCCTGTCGGAAGAAAATCGCCGCGACGACAAACATGGCGGTTCCAGAGACGGCGAAAAAGATCTGCACGATTTCATCAGCGAGCGACCCCGAAAGCTTTCGGGGTCGGTAGAGTCCGGAAATTGCAAAGACGGGAATGGCGATCCCTGCGAGGGTTATGGCAAGCTTTACATAGGATTCCGGCGTGATGAGCTGTGTTCCCGGACGCCAGGCGGCGATTACGCTTTCAAAACGTAAAAAATAGGCCGTGAGGGCGGCCCCAAAGAGCGCGAGAAAGTCCAGCGGCACGCGGATGACGAGAAAGAAAAGATCCCAGCGTTTCATATATACTTTCTATTACTATAGCACGCGCCGATGCGCAACCCTTGACTGTCGAAATCTCTGCTTGTATCTTAGTTGTGTATGAATGACAAAGGTACAACCGGCCTTTGGGACAAGGGCACTGTCACCCACTTTGCCTAAACCGAGGGTCAGTCCTCCACTAAACAAAACCCCGCGTCCAGACAGATGCGGGGTTTTGTAATAGCGCAAAGCCATGAATCGTGATAAAAACTTTCTACATACTACCTACTACATCCTACCTACTTTCAATGAAAATTCTCGGCATTGAAACATCGTGCGATGAGACGGCAGTCGCTCTGCTCGAAGACCGTGGGGAGCGGCTGCGAGTTCTTCATAATCTCGTCGCCTCACAAGTTGCTATTCACGCGAAGTACGGCGGCGTTGTGCCGGAGGTTGCCGCGCGGAATCATGTGGAAGTTATTGTGCCGCTACTCCGAAAAGTAGTCGGGCGAGACGCCATGAAGATTGATGCGATTGCCGTCACTGCCGGACCCGGACTCATGACCTCGCTTTCGGTCGGTGTTGAAACGGCCAAAGTGCTTTCGTATCTCTGGGATATTCCGCTGGTGCGCGTAAATCATTTGGAAGGACACATATACTCCAACTGGCTGCGGCCAGTTGGAGGAAATCCGAAATCCGAAATCCGAAATCCGAAATTTCCTGCGTTAGTACTCATCGTTTCCGGCGGGCACACGGAACTCGTGCTTATGAAACGGCATGGGAGCTACAAAGTTATCGGCGCGACGCGCGATGACGCCGCGGGGGAGGCGTTTGATAAGGTGGCCAAGCTTTTGAAGCTCGGCTACCCGGGCGGGCCGGCGATTTCCAAGCTTGCCCAAAAGGGCAATCCTTCAGCAATTCCATTTCCGCGGCCGATGATTGATTCGGCTGATTTTGAGTTCAGTTTTGCGGGACTCAAAACTGCGGTGCTCTACCTGATGCAGAAATCAAATCCGGTAATTGCGGATGTGTGCGCCTCATTTGAACAGGCGGTGGTGGACGTGCTTGTCGCGAAAACAATTCGCGCGGCAAAGAAGTACAAGGTGAAAACCGTGCTTTTGGGAGGTGGAGTGGCTGCGAATCAAAAACTGCGCGCGACGCTTCGCACTGCGCTCGTGATGGAGCTCCCAGCGGTCGGCTATCGTGAACCGGCGCTTGAGTTCACGGGGGACAATGCCGCCATGATCGCCGCGGCGGGGTACTTTTTGGCGCAGGCGGGACGGTTTACGCCGTGGAAACGATTGCGAGCAGATGCTAATTGGGAGCTGGGGGCATGAAGCATGAAACATGGAGCATGTAACATGAAATTTGAAAACGATACCTTCAATGCTTCGTGTTTCATAGGATGAGAGCGTTGAATAACTACCAAAATTTAGTTCCTGAGCCTGTCGAAGGACTAAATTTAGGCTTAATTCTATAGCCCTTCGACTTCGCTCAGGGACTAATAGAGCGTTATTCAACGGTCTAGAGTTATGAAGGTTTTTCGAACAACAAGCGAAATTGAAACTGTCCGAGTGGCTCACGAGATTGCAAGGTCGCTCAAAGGTGGTGATGTCGTTGCCTTAACAGGAGAGCTCGGAGCGGGGAAAACAACATTTGTGCGCGGACTTGCTCGAGCATTGGGTATTCGTGCGCGGGTGACTTCCCCCACGTTTCTTCTGATGCGCTGTTATGCTCTTCCGCGAGGAAAGTCGCGCCGCGGGATCCGGCATCTCTGCCACGTGGACGCTTATCGGGTGCGGGGCGCGAAAGAATTGCAAAGCGTTGGAATTGAAGAATACCTTACCTCTCCCGATACGGTGACGCTTATTGAATGGGCCGATCGGGTACGGAGCATCCTCCCGCGACGACTGATCCACGTTCGTTTCCGGTACGGGAATAAAATAGACGAAAGGACCATCGTAGTAGAACGAGATTGATTTTTAGTCCGTATTTTGTTACGTTGCGGCCAACGAAGGGATGCCCTTCGGAGGAGAAAAGTCGTGCAGTTCCTTAAAATTCGCAATTGCGGTTCCACTCCGCGCGGCGCCCTTGAGTTTATGGGATTTACGACGAAGCGCGAATCTGATGATCCGGATACGGTCGGTGTGAAAGGTTCTGGCGCTAAGCTCGCGGCCATCGCTGCCCTGCGCCGGAACATTCTGCTTTGGGTTACGAGCGTTGACGATCAGGGGTCCTACACCCTTTCCCACAAGACCCGAGAAGAGCGTATCGGTGGGCGGATTGTTCGCCGAATTGTGTATACCTACGCCTCCGGCGCGGAAGTGTACACGAATCTTCTTGAGGATTCGTTCCATGATTGGGACAAACCCGTCGGCGATGATCCGAACTCCTACTACGCGATTTTGCGGGAGTTTATGGCGAACGCATATGATGCCGACCGCGAGTTCACGATTAGTGTCGTGGACGACCAGTCTCCCGACTTTGTGGCCGCTCGCGAAGATGAGACGATTGTCTACATCGCGCACCTTCCGGAGTTTGAGGCGGTTCTTAAAGAACCGAGCCGCTACTTCAAATTCATCACGGAAGTGAAGCCACTTTTTTCTCTGCCGGGAGTCGGCGACATCTACCCGAAGTCCGATCCCGAACACGCGCGTTTCTTTGTCCGCGGCGTACTCCGGAATTGCACGACCACACCGAGCGCGTTTGACTATTCCATCCAGGATCGCTCGGCGGTTTCCGAAGAAGGGCTGCTGCGTATGGACACCGGCGCGATGTACAAGCAACTGGCTCTCCTCGCGGCGGCGCTTGACGACGCCGAGGTTGCCAAGGCAATCATCGTCTCCGCGCTCGGCGAGAATAGCCCTGTTGAGGCGACGATTCTCGCGTATGCGGGGTCCAGGAATGAACCGACTGCGCTCGCGAAAGCGGCTTTCAAGACAGCGTGGACCGAGGTTTTCGGCGAGACGGCGGTCATTGGCGGCACGAGTCTGGAAGCGGATTCGTTAGCGAACGCGCGAAAATGGAGGATCGTCCCTGTTCCCGCAAGCGGCGTCAAGACGTTTCTCAAAAAGTGCGGCATCGTCTGCGCGGAAGAATCCGTGACGGTGCCCGAGGATGCGGTTCGAGAAGTTGTATTTGACGCGCTTCCCCGGAAGCTGCAGAAGCGCGCGACGCGCGTATGGAACACGTACCTGAAGCAGTTTCCCGACGCGAAGCAACTGCCGCTCCGTTTTTTCCGCGCGACAGGGAAAGCGTGGTGCAGCATACGCGGTCATAGCGGTGCGGGGTCCACCGGGGTTTGGCTCAATGTTGACCTTCTCACGGATGATTTCCGTGAGGTTCTCTCTACGATCGTCCATGAGCACCGACATTGCCGAACCAAGAAGCCGGACACCGATTTTGGATTCTGGAACCCGACGGATGGCGTTATCGCCGACGTCATCATTCGCGCTGAAGGGCTTGACCCGAAAACGGGCGAACCGCTTCCTGACAAAACCTAACAGTGCAAAAAGAACCCCCGCCAACCGTCGGGGGATTTTTATTGTTCTTGAGACTGTGGGTTTATTGCCTGAGCGGAGTCCCGATAGCTATCGGGACGAAGTCGAAGGCCTGCCACAGTATCCCTTCGACAAGCTCAGGGAATAATTCTTATATTACTCCGCAACCTTGAACACCTCTTCCACCGTGGTAATGCCATCCAGCGCTTTCAAAAGTCCGTCCTGCGCCATAGTCACCATACCCGCGCGTTTGGCGATCTCGCGCATTTCAAACTCAGACGCTTTTTCGGAGAGAATCGCCTTCTCAACCTCCGGTCCCATGGGGAGCACCTCGTAGATGCCGATGCGACCTTTGAAACCGGTGTCGTTGCAGGCGGCGCACCCTTTCCCGCGGAAAAATTTCAGCTGCCCGAGAGGGGGCATGGCGACGCCGCTCTCCGGCGGAATCTCGCTCAACACTTTTTTCACCCGTTCCATGACCGCAGCATCAAGTATCAACTCCTCCTTGCAGTCTTCGTGAATGCGGCGCACGAGCCGCTGGCCGACGATGGCATTCAAGGCCGGAGCCAAGAGGAACGGTTTCACTGCCATGGAGAGAAACCGGGGGATGGCGCCGGCGGCATCATTGGTGTGAATCGTTGAAAGCACCAGATGGCCGGTCAACGCCGCTTGGATGGCGATCTCGGCCGTTTCCAAGTCGCGGATTTCGCCGACCATGACCACGTCCGGGTCTTGGCGAAGGATGGAGCGCAACCCTTTGGCAAAGGTGTATTCCTTGGAGTGGTCAATCTGGCTCTGGTTCACGCCTTGGAGCTTGTACTCAACGGGATCTTCCAGCGTGATGATTTTGACTCCCGGAGTGTTCAGCTTCGCAAGCATGGCGTAGAGCGTCGTCGTTTTTCCGGAACCGGTGGGCCCCGTGGTGATGATCATGCCGTGCGGGCGTTCCACCTCGCGCTTCAACTGTTCAAAGGCATGACCGCGGATGCCCAATGCTTCAAATTTGAGTTCAATGGCGCCGGCTCGCAGCAGCCGCATGACCACCGATTCGCCATAGGAGGTTGGGAGCGCAGAGACGCGAACCTCAACCTTTTCTCCGGCGAATTGAATCGTGAAGCGTCCATCCTGGGGGCGATCGGTTACGTTGATTTTCAGACTGGAAATCAGTTTGATGCGAGAAATGATCTGCGACCACAGCGCGTGCGGGAGCGCGGCGACCGGCGCCAATTCTCCGTCAATGCGGAAGCGGACGATGATTTCTTTTTCCTCCGCTTCGATATGGATGTCGGACGATCGCGAAGCGAGAGAAGACGCGATGATCATTGTTACCACGTCGGTAATCGGAGCGCGTTGGATTTTTTCATTGAGTTCCGCGGGCGTTGCTACTTCTTTTTGAAGCCGCGCCAACTCCGTTTCGGTAATTTCTACGCCTTTGACGATTTTACGGATTTCGGGAATGATGTCGTACAATTTGAACCCTTCTTCGAAACTGTGTTCAGAGATGATGTACAAGCCGGTTTTTCCACGGAAGCGTTCCTCGAGCTGAAACAGGAGCTCTTTTAATTCCGGGCGCTGGGGATCCACTGCACCAACGCGGATTTCCGCGCCGGTATTCAAAAAGCAAAGAACCTTGAGCGTTGCGGCTTGAGGTTTGGGGATTGAGCCGATCGCTTCGGGTGAGATGGGAAATCCGACAAGACTGATATAGGGAACGCCGAGGCCTGCGGCCGTGCGCTTGGTCTCTTCTTCCCGCTCCTTAATCCGGATTTCCTGCATTTTCTCTTCGAATTTTTCTGCGGTTTCCGCAGTCCCGAGGGTCGGGCCTTTTGGTTGGTCGTCAGGCATAGGAAGCGAAAAGCGTAAAGTAGAAAGCGTAAAGGATCGGCCTTCCCGCTTTGCGCTTCACGCTTTGCTCTTAACTACGAGCGGCGTCCGAATGCGGCGGGGATCGCCTGCAGGGTGCGAATAATTTTTGGAACTTTTTTCCGCTCCGAGAGATGGAGGTAGAGGAGTGTCCAGCTCGTTACTTCAAATGTTGAAAGGAAACTGCCGGCAACCGCGACAATCGCCACAAACGCGATGCCCGCGAGGGCAAAGATAACCATGAAGAGCGCCGGCGCTCCCAATACCGTCGCGGCGAGGAAGAGAAGGATGAATGGAATGGAAAGCGGCATGAGCGCCAGGACCAGCATGACGCCAAACACAATGTTCACGAGGAGAAGTATCGCTGCCATTTCAAGCGAAATGAGCCAGTTGGCCGCAAAGAATTTGATACTTTTTTGTACGGCCGCGGCGAATGAGAGATTGCCGGAGAGCATTGCGGCGACCGCGTAGATGGCGAGGAAAGAGATGGCGAGCGAAAGAGGGATGAAAATAAGAAAACTCACGAAGGCAATGGCGACGGCTCCGGCACTTTCGCGTGTGCTCGCAAGGAGGAGCGGGCCGCCGGCGACGATGAGCGATAGAAGAATGAGTGCGCGAGAGACGATGTTCACTGCAAGGACGCGCCAGAAAGACCCGACGCCGATTGCGAATCCGCGCTGGAAGTTGCTGCGGCTCCCGCGAGAGATTCGGGAAACTGATCCGACGAGCGCTCCTTGGGAGACCATGATCGCCCAGAGAAAGAGGGCGAGGAGCGCCACGACGATCGTCGCGCTACCTACGGCAACGGCGGCGGCAAGCGTGCCGCCACTCTGCGGTTGGAACGCGGGGAGGAGAAAGGCGCGAATCGGGGGCAGGGTGAGAGAGGTTCCCCGCACGATCACGACGTTCAACCAGCGGACGACAAGTTCATAGACTCCGCCGCCGGTTGCGAACGCGGCGAAGAACCCGAAGACCCACAGGAATTTGTTTCGCCACGAGAGGCGAAATGATTCAAGAAGAACAATGCGGTAAAGGGGAGCGGAACGAGGCATATTTTTGGTTTTAATTTTTTATTTTTTGTAGCGTTAAATCCGAAATTCGAATCTCGAAATCCTAAACAAATTCAAAAATCGAATGTTCCAATGATCGAAACCGTTTCGGATTTTGCATTTTGGTCATTCGGATTTGTTTCGTGCTTCGGATTTCGTGCTTCGCTTTTCCGGTTTATGCCGCTTGCGGCGCGGGGCGCATTTTTTGCCGCGGTTCCCTGGCGGCGGGGGCGACAGGAGCAATTGGTTCGCGGGGCGCGCGCATCTGGTGCGGGTGGCTCGTGAACAGGGATTCAAACTCTTCCTGCTCAATCGTTTCTTTCGTGAGCAGGATGCGCACGATCTCCTCCATTCGCGCGCGCTCGCGCCGAATGATGCCCTGCGCGGTCTTCATGGCCGCATTCGTGAGTTTGGTTATTTCCGCGTCAATAGCTTCCGCGACCTTCTCGCTGTAGTCACGCTGTTCGGTGATTTCGCGTCCGAGGAAGATCATCTCCGAGTGCGCTCCGAAGGTGCGCGGACCCAGCGCGTCGCTCATGCCATATTCCGTGATGATGCGCCGCGCGACCTTCGTTGCCTGACGGAGGTCGTTGGAGGCGCCGGTGGTGAGCTCGTTGTCGCCGAAAATTTCCCGTTCGGCGGTGTAGCCCCCGAGCGCGATCGCCAAGTCGTCAATGAAATCTCCCTTTGAACGCAGATTGCGGTCTTCGGTGGGGAGTTTGAGCGTATAGCCCAAGGCATGACCGCGAGAGATGATGGAAATTTTGTGCACCGGATCCGCATGGGTGAGTTCGTGCGCGACGAGCGCGTGTCCGGCCTCATGGTAGGCGGTGATGCGGCGCTCTTCCGGTGAAAGAATTCTGCTCTTTCGCTCCGGTCCCAGCATAACCTTTTCAACCGATTCCAGGAGTTCGGCCATGCCGATCGTCTTTTTTCCGCGTCGGGCGGCAAGGATGGCCCCCTCGTTCAGGAGGTTGGCCAGATCGGCTCCGGAGAAACCGGGGGTCCGTTCGGCAAGCCGCCGAAGGGACACCTCGCGCTCCAGCGGTTTCCCGCGGGTGTGAATCTGCAAAATCGCTTCACGGTCGTCCATGGTCGGCTCGTCCAGAATGACGCGGCGGTCAAAGCGTCCCGGTCGAAGCAGCGCCGGGTCAAGCACGTCTGGTCGGTTGGTTGCCGCCATAACGATGACGCCCGCGTTGGGGTCAAAGCCATCCATCTCCACCAGGATCTGGTTCAATGTTTGTTCGCGTTCGTCATGGCTTCCGCCGAGCCCCGAGCCGCGCTGTCGGCCGACGGCGTCAATTTCGTCAATGAACAGGATGCAGGGGGCGTTCTTTTTTGCGCGGCTGAAGAGATCGCGCACGCGCGCCGCTCCCACGCCGACGAACATCTCCACGAACTCGGAACCGGAGATGTGGAAGAATGGGACGTTTGCTTCTCCGGCAACCGCGCGGGCGAGAAGCGTTTTTCCCGTTCCCGGAGAGCCCATGAGAAGGACGCCTTTCGGTATTTTCGCTCCGACGGCGGTGAATTTTTTCGGACTCTTTAGGAATTCTACGACCTCATGCAACTCCTCCTTCGCTTCCCGAACTCCGGCGACATCTTTAAATGTGGTGCGTCCTTTCTGATTTTTCTGCACCTCACGGGCGCCGCTCTGTCCGAAAGTCATGGCGCGGTTATTTGCGCCTTGCACTTGGCGGGCCATGAAGTAGATGAAGCTCGCAAGAAGAAGAAGCGGAATCAAGAACGGCAGAAGAACGGCGAGCCACGCCATGGCGCCGGACTCTTGCTTCACGGCAATGTTCAGTTCGCGGAGCCGCTCCGGAGAGAGGTCGTAGGCGCGCAAAAGGGTGGGAAGCGATTCCGTCGGTTCCTTATATGAGACTACCGTAGTTCCGTCTTTGCGCGTTGCCGTGAGTTTATTCTCGCGGATGTCCACGGCGGTGATGTTTCCCGCAGTGATTTCGGAAACCAGCTCGCCGATCCCCAGCGTTTGCGGCGGTTTTGTGCCGACCGTGACGGTGGAGAGTGCGGCGCCCACAATAATGAGCGCAAGGACGAAGACGAGAATGTTTCTAAGAGTGATTGAACGCATGGTTTTTACGAGCTACGTCCCTCACCCTTGCGTGCAAGGGTGAGGGACGAATTCGCACCTCGTGTTTCTATTATAGATGATGGGAGATTGTAGAAGCAAATCCGCCTCCGTGGCGGGTTTGCTTGCATATTCATTTCTGCGATGCGACTTCGGCTGGCGGGGCCGATTGCTCTCCTTCCGAAGCAGCCGATTGCTCGGCTGCGGGAGCGGGTGTTTCAGCCGCCGCCTCCCCGACGGCTGTCGGGGCGGGACTTTGTTCGTTCGGAGCGGTCGGCGCGGACTCCGCGGCTGGCGCTTCCGCTCCCTCGGATGGTGCCTCAAGGAATGCCTTGCGGGAGAGTCCGAGCCGATGATGCTCCGGCTCAATGGAAACTATTTTGAATTCCAATTCGTCCCCGATGGAAGCGATGGCGCTCGGGTCGGGAACGGCCTTGACGTCCAATTCGGAGATGTGCGCCAATCCGTGGATGTCTTTGTCCAACTCCACGAAGAAGCCGAACGGGTTCACTTTCAGGACTTTTCCGCGAACGATTTGGCCGACATGGTATCGTTCGCCGACGTTCTTCCACGGGTCGTCAGCGAGGCGCTTCATGGACAGGAAAATTTTTGACCCCTCCATTCCGATGATTTCAGCGCGCGCCGTTTCCCCGACTGAAAGGAGGTCCTTCGGGTGGTCAATGCGCTGCCATGCAATTTCCGAGATATGTACGAGCCCCTCAAGACCGTCAAAGCGCACGAAGGCGCCGAAGTCAGTAAGGGCGGTAATCGCGCCCTCGATCACATCGCCGATTTTGTACTTCGCGAGTACGGCGCGCTGCGAGTCTTCCCAGATTGACTTTTCCGACAGGATGAGTTTTTCCTCCCCTTCGGCCAGGTCAAGAATTTTAACAGCGATCATCATGCCGATGAAGGAGCGCAATTTTTCCAGAATCTTCCCCTTGTCGCCGCCGGAGATGCGCGGATAGTGTTCCGGGGCAAGCTGCGAGACGGGGAGAAATCCGGGGATGCGGTCCACCGAGACCATGAGCCCGCCTTTGTTCGCTTCAAGAACTTTCACCTGAATCTGCGTGCCGGCGCGGTGGAGTTCCGCGAGGCGGTCCCAGGCGCGCTGGTGGCCGGCGGAACGGAACGAGAGTTCCATGTCGCCGTTTTCATTTTCAAGGTCAAGGACAGTCGCCTCAACGTCGTCGCCGGCGCGCAATTTTTCGAGTTCGTGCGATTCGTCAATAATTTCCCGTCCTCGGACGACTCCGGCGCGGTAGCCGGGGATGTCCAGACGGATTTCGTGCCGGTCAATAAAGATGATGCGTCCTTTGACCAGATCTCCGGATTTTGGGATTGTGAGGTATTGTCGGTCTGCGAGGAGTCGGGCAAATTCCGTATCCTGTAATTCTTCTTCCTTTGCTTTCAACTTTTTAGTTGCGATTTTCATAGTTTTTGATTAACCCTCCCCGAAAGCTTTCGGAGAAAGTCCCGCGCGCGTCCCCACGCGCCGCGAGATAATAATTAAGGTGTTGGCGGAATTATAGAGGATGGAGGGATTTGGGTCAAGGCATTGATCCCGTTAGAAGCAAAAGATAATCAACCGTTTACACACGTGAGAGCCAAAAGGCGCCTTCCGTGAGTCGGTTTTACGCGTCGTTTTCTTTAGTGTTTGCCCGGGCTTCTAAACGGGATTGACAATAAACCCAACTCGTTTCATAATTAAAATATGCCAACAATCTTGGAAAAGCCGAAATTTATTACAAAAAACGGTAAACCAAAAGCCGTGATTTTGGATATCAGAGCTTATCAGAAACTTTTAGAATTGGTAGAAGACAAAGAAGATCTTGCGGAGCTGCGTAAAATTAAAATGGGCAAAACATCTTTCAAAGAGTTAAAAGGATATTTAAAAGAGGGTGTATAGAGTTTTACTTGAAAGCAGAGCAGAGAAAGATTTAGAGTCGCTCGACAAAATTGTTCAAAAGAGAGCGGTCGAGCGTCTTTTGTTATTGCAAACAAATCCAAGACCGGCTGGTTCAAAGAGATTGGTTGGTTCGCACAATGCTTGGCGAGTACGTATTGGGGATTGGAGAATTATTTACGAGATTAATGACAGGACTGAAACGGTAAAGGTGTATCGAATCAAGCACCGAAGTAAGGCTTACGGATAATGTCCATCGTCCTACATTCTACCTTCTACATACTACGTCCTAACCAATGCCTCACACCTACTCCCTCCAACTCCTCCGTGAAGCGATAGAGAAAGCGCCGAAAGCGTTCCCTGAAGAGCGGCGGAAAATGATGCTTGCCGAACATGCGCGGCTCGCCGCGGACCCGAACGCGGCGCTCTCGCAGATTGAAGATGCGATTGTCGCCTTTGGTAAAGAAATCTGGCCGTACCGCAAGGCGTACCAGGAACTCCACGACGAGTACGGAAAAGACGAGCCGTATCTCCGCGAGGCGCTTTCTCCCGCGACATGCGCGAAGTACGAGCAGTTCCGCACCGGCGGCGGGAAACTGGAAGACATTCGCGGCGGCGCGCAACTGGAACAAACATTCACGGCCGAGGAAAAGCATGAGATTGAAGAGGCGTGGCTCGCGGCGCGCGCCCGGGCGCACAAAGAACTAGATGCGGCGATTGCCGGAGAGTGGAGGCAGAAGTTTGAAAGCTCGCTTGCCGCGCTCCGAGGAAAGCAGGAGGAAATTGAAAAGCGAATCGCGGCGCTCCGCGTCCTTGCCGAGGAGTCCCCGAAATGGTCGGCGGAAATTGTAGACAAGGTAAAAGTGTTTGAAGAAGGGTGGTCGGGAGTTGAGCGGGAAGTAGCCGAAGATGACATTCGCGGTGAGATAGAGTACTATCGGGGCGTGATTGAAGTTTCCATATAAGGAGGTTCCCCGTGAACAATACGCGGAAGCCGCGGTCGTTGCCGCAGCTTGCAGCCGCATGCTCCTGGTTGCTGCGGTTTCTGGCCCTTACGGCAGCGTTCGTTGCAGCGGGCGCGTTGCGCGTCAGTGGTGCGCTGGCGCGGGGTCCATCGGAGCAAATCCTGTTCATCGTCGCGGGGTTGCTGGCCTGCGCACTCGTCGTTCCAGCGGCCATTCGTCTGTGGCGGCGTATCCGTCAAACCCGGCAGGGGGCCGATGCGTTCATGGACGCCATGTCTCGAGCGCATGCCCGCGCGCACTTTGCCGAGGATCGAGCCATGCTGCTTGAAGGCGAGCGCGATGCCCTGCGGGAAGAAAGAAACAGGTTGCTAAAGAGGAATCTCTCCAACGAGCCGGATCCTGATTAGACGGAGTTGAACCCATCCTCCCTCTGTGCTACCGTGAGGTCACGCAGAGGATTTTTTGTAACTGGCTTGAAATTTCCGAGTCTGAAGGACGACGGAAATTTTCGCAAGTCCCGACAACGAGTCGGGATCCCGACCGCATTTATCCCCACACCTTCCCAGAATACCCCGCAGGAATGTATGGGGGTTCATAAATATTTAAATCAGGGTGTCGGGACAGGTTTATGTGCCTGTCGGTGTACTCGTCGCGTTTTGGAGCGTTCCCGGCGGGACGCCGATGGCGCAGACTTCCTGCCACGGACGATAGTGGCTGCGGAATATTTTTGCTTCCTTCCGACCGTCCGCGTAGGTTACGGTGTAGGTGAATGACGCGTCCGCGCCGGCATGCGCGCGCTCGGTGCACTTTTTAACGCCCACAGGCAGATCCTCGGTTTCAATTGTTTTTGGCGGAGGCGGTTGCACGATGTTTGTTACAACGGGGTCGGTTCGCTCGGCCACGCGCCCGTCTTTTGTACCCCACAGTTCAAAGATGAGAGCGTTCCCCTCAATGCGGGCCTGAATAAGGATTGCGCCGGGCGTGTCGTTCATGATTTTGAGATCCGGCTTCGGCAGATAGATTGTGGCGTCAATGCCGATCGGCGGTTCGTAATAGGGGACGCGGTATGAGTGGTTTTGCCGTTCCAGAATCGGAAGCCCGGCGTCAAGCGCCACGCGGAAGAAAGTTGTTGCGATTTGGCAGAGTCCGCCGCCAAACTCCGGTATCGTACGGTCGCCTTTGATGACCAGCTCCTCGCGATAGCCGGCGTCGGCGTCAACATTCCCGATCGCTTCCACGAGCGAGAAGGTGGCGCCCTGTGAAATGATAAGGCCGTTCAAGTGCTGGACTGCGATTTGGATGTTGTGGCGGCGATTTTTTGGACTCCCGGCGAAGCTCGTTTTTCCGAAGCCGATGCGCTCGCGGATGCCAAGGGTGTTCACCTCGCCGGTTTTCTGCTGCGGTTCCGCTTCCTCGACTATAAGAGTGGCGGATTCGGCGTTTCCAAGAACCGCGGCTTCAATAACCCGGATGTTTGCGGGGATGGGCAGGATGCGGCCGTTTTCACTGGCGAGAAACTCCGTGACCCGATTATCATCAATGACGAATTTTGCGTTTTTGGGAGCCACATTGATTTCGCTAGCGATTGGTTCAATGAATGCGGCAACCGCTTCCTCATCCAAACCAACACGGACAGCATTTTCAGAACGAACAAACCCGAGCCAACTGGCGAGCGTTTTTTGAGAGACAGTCCATGATCGGTCTTCAAACTGGAGGAGGAGATCTGCGCGAGCGAATAATTTTTGAATTTCAGGAAGCAGGTTGCTGACCTCGTCAGCGCGTACGTCCGGTTCCACTTCTTTCTGCGAGATGGCAAGCGTTGCTGATCGGAGGCGGGGCAGATTTGTTCGCACGTTTTCAATCGCTGCTTCGTAGTCAAAAACCGTCCCGGCTTTTTCGGGAAGGACAGTGACGGAAACTCCGTTGTCTCGGAACTGCACCAGCGGCCGCGCATTCTGTGGCGGGTCGGCAAGCGCGTCAAAGTTTTCGCGGAGCGCTTTCCGAAGCGCCTCGCGATTAAGGTTGTACGTGAGCGGGATGTCGCGCCCCTGCACTTGGGCGAGAGCAAAATCATACCAGCGAACGAGCGGATTTTTTTCGCGGCCTACGGCCATGGCAGCCATGATCGTCTTGTCCAAGTCAAAAGAAATAAGTTCGTAATAGAGGTCGGGGTCTTCCGGGGCGATCACCGTCGGATTGATGACAATTTCTTTTCCCCCAGAGACAAAGACGATGCCCTTCCGCATGTATGCGTCCGTCTTCTGCTGGAGAATTTTTCTTGCTTCTTCCGCTCCTTTTCCTCCGAGGTCTGCGCCGACGACATGCACGCCCGGGTAGATTTTCCCGGCGTACCGTTTTGTATAGGCATGCACGCCCACGGCGACCCCGAGCACGGCGGTGATAAGGAGAAGCGCGATGATGTGGCGAGCGTGGGACGGTTTTTGCGGCCGAAGATTAGGCATGCGGGTCCTCTATTTCTGTGACGGTTATGGATTGCGGTTTGGTGCGTTTGGGGAGCCGGATGGTGAGCAGTCCGTTTTTCAAAGTGGCCTCCGCGCGGTCGGCGTTCACCTCGTGGGGGAGAATCACAGAGCGCGAGAATTTGCCCCAGTAGCACTCTTGGGAGAAGTAGTCTTCCTTGCGAACCTGCTCATCGCGGTGCCGCACCCCCCGAATGGTGACGAGGTCATGGCTTAAGAAGATTTCCATGTCCTCCTGTCGTACGCCGGCAATCGCGGCTTTGATGACAACCGCCTCCTCGGTTTGATAGACATCAACGGCAAGCTCGCCCTCGGGTTCTCCGAGCCCGTGAGCAGACGCTTGGGAGAGTTGCGTGAAGGGGAATGGCGTATTTTCGGTGCCGGGTTGATTGAACATACCATTGTTAGTATAGCGTTTTTTGAAACAAAAAAAGAGCCCGATGTTCGCCGGTCTCTTTTTGGGTAGGACGTCGTAGAGGAAGTTAGAACTGTATTTGAGCGGCTAAATGATATCACAATCTACATTCCAACATTCTCTAATTTATAATTTACCCCCACCCCACTACTCACCACTTGAGAAATTCCCCCATGTCAGCCTACAAAGGCAGTCGAGGCAACGTAAAGAAGGTAGGTTCCAATTAGGGCTACCCCAATTGAACGAGGAGAAAACTTCATCGATAGTGAGGAAGCAAGTGTGGCAACGATTGCAAAAATTATAGGCACAGCAATCTTCGTTGCAGAAATAGGTATTGGCTGTATTAAACACACGAGCCCCAAAATACCCAGAGAGTTGAAAACATTACTTCCCAGCAAATTGCCAACCGCCACTGCACTTTGCTTTGTGCGAATAGCAATAATCGAAGTCGCAAGTTCGGGCATACTCGTACCAAGTGCAACAACGATAGAGCTGAAGAAAAACAGATTCACTCCAAGTATATTTGCCAAAGCACCCGCACTTTCGGTAAAAGTGTACCCTGCCACAATGAGCATCCCCAAACCAACCGCAAAATGAAAGATTGTACCTTTTCTTCGCCCTATCTCTTCTGTCTCAAGCGAGTTATCCTTTATCAGCCAACTCAACCAAAACGCAAACAGCATAAGCAAAATGACCCCATCAAGTTTTGAGAGTACTCCGTCTAACGCGAGGAGAAGAACCGCGAGTGGTGCCAAACTTGAAATAGCAATATCTTTGATGCGAATGTTCTTTTCTGAAAGATGGCGAGGTGAGAGCAGTAGAAAGATGCCGAAAATAAGGGCGATGTTCACGACATTACTGCCAAGCACATCACCAAGTGAGACTTCAGGGATTTCTCGGAGTGCAGAACTCACGCCAACAAAAAGCTCGGGTGATGACGTGGAAATGGAGGCGATAATCAACCCTGCAGTAATTCCTGAGAGACGAAGTAATCTTCGTGCACCGTCCACCCCTTGAATAAAAAGGTTCCCTCCTGCCCATGCAACAAGAATAGAGACAAATAGCAATATTGCGGGAAATAGCATCGACATTTCAAAAGAGTACCACAAAAAATCTTGTATTCAAAATCCCATCCCACTACTCACTATATAACTGCGGATTTTTTTATTTTCTTAATACATTAACCAAAAAAGGTTCCGACGTCCACGTCGGGTCCAACCAAAAAGCCAGTTTTATCTGGCTTTTTTGAAATTTGCAGACTACTGTATTGAGAATTTACACCCCATAGTCGGGGATATTAAGCGGTGGTTTGAGGGTATAACCCTTTTAAGGGGGGTATCAAAACCTCTACTTAACTAATCTCCAAAGCCAGCGCTTCTAAGGCATGCTCTGGTTTTAGCGTTTTGGCTATTTTCCCATTTTGGTTTGCATACCCATACTTCTTGAGTAATGTGCGGTGGTTCGACAGTTAAAACCTTAAGAGTCTTCAAGAAAGACTGCTTCTGTTCTGGGCTTGCTGACTTAAGCTCCGCATATATTTTTTCAGCAGAAACGAATCCAAAAAATCTGTGGTTACCATCAAGCACTTCGTATTTTCCAACGTCGTTTATGGTTAGAATAGGAGGTTGTGGAAATTTTCTGTTTTTCAATATGTACACGAGAAAGCTGTTATATCGCTTTTTACCATCCTCGCCTAAATGTTCCCAGTAATCATTTTTGACCCCACGATTATATGCATCATTCAGGCCACGCATCACATCGAAATAACTTTTTGAATATTCAATGGAGGATAAATCTATGTTAACTTTATCCCAACAAGCATCGTTCCAGAAAGCTATCGTCTCTCCCGTAATTTTAATATCCCATTTGTCCGTAGACGGAGGTGGAAAACCGCGTTCATTTGCAAATGGGAGTAACCACAGTTTTATGACCTCCTCTGGAATATTGGGCGCAACTTTAGTAATTACTTCGTACATATTAAGCTATTTTACATTAAAACCACATTAAACCTTTGACATAAATAAGCAATCTGCTATCCATCCTATGGATAGCTTAAGTGGATATATTTTTGTCAAAATGCTATTGTAAATATGGAGAGATGCTGTCTGGTGACAAAGAATCACGAAGGTAAGGAGGTTATCTTTACAGAAAAACAAAGATTATCACACCTTCTAAAACACCCGGAACTTCGGGACAGTAAATTTATAGATGGTAGAGTTAGACGAGCAATTGAGTCCCCTGACTTTATCTATCAAGATTTAGCAGAACCGAAAGAAAGACAGGCACTTTACATTAAGGAATTTTGCATAAACGGTATTACAAGGTATACAAAAGTTGTTATATTGATAATAAGAAACCCGTATATTGTGAAAACCGCCTTTAGACCCGATTATGTGAAAGAAAGGGGCAAGACACAACTACTATATGGAAAAGACGAATAAAGAAAAACTTATTGAAGCGGTAAAAAATATACCCTCTATAGCTAAAGAGGAAAAATGGGTTTTAACCTTTGACCGTGATGAAGGCGCTCTTTATTATTCTCCAAAAATAATTCCCAACAATGCGGAATTGTTCCAAATAACGGATGAATACGCCATTTATTTTAACAAAAAATACGTGCCCAGAGGTGTTATGGTGGAATACTATAATCAGAACTTTATCAAGCATCATCCAGAATTTGAGACGATGACTAAGGCGATTTTGGGTAGTGATGGACAAGAGAAAAAAATGATAAATTCTAACAAGAGAAGCAGTCAGCAAACGCTTATATTCAAAGCCTTATTTGAGAGAACTTTAGTAGCCGAAGCCTTCAGTAATAATCTTCATAAAAACCTAAGACGAAAAGCGAAAGCATAAGAACGGATTTCTCCTCGTCCTATTTTACTATTATTTAGAAACAAAAAGCTCCCGTAATGGGAGCTTTTTGTTGGAGTAGCGCTCTTGATTACCAATGGTCCGTCAAAAACCGCCGCGCTTTCGCATTAACGGCTTTCCAACCGGGTTAGTTTTAGAGATTACGAATTCGGGATATAGCAAACAGGGAATGCGGCAACGCCTACTACCCATTCAGCGCCCGCTCCGCAATCTACCCCATGCAGTAACGGGCCTTCAATGCCGCAGCATTGAGGCAGGTTTGCCTCCTCAATAAAGGAAGTGTCCGTGCAGACTCCGGAATCAAGCGGGGCGTCGGCAGGAATTTCCACGCAATGGGATACCGCCAAACCGCAGCTTGTAAGAATCTCCTCTTCGCTGAAAGGGAACCCTGCAAGTTCGTTCATGCCAAGACATTGCTGAGCCTTTGCTTCTATTTTTGCTTCCTGGCGAGCGTAGTTTGGGGAATTGGAGTTCATCTCAAGCCATCCTGCCAGCATATCCCGGCACGACTGCATGCACCCAGCCACACTTTCTGCGTCAGCGCTTTTTCTGTGCTGGATGTTCTTCTCAAATCCAAAGCCCTCGGCAGTAACTCCCTGCCCCAACACCACCCCAAAGGCAATTATCATTCCCAAGACCACGATATTGATTGGAAGAAAACTCTTCTTCATAAACTTGTTGTTTTTATGGGGAATACATCATGGACTCGACCTTTCATCAGCTACAAACCGCATGTCTATTCAGTAGCTCATTGCAGTGTACTTTATGGTTAGATATTCAGCAACAAGTTGCATGTTCTCAATCGCTGTTCCGAATTGTAGACAATCTGGAACAATTTTCCAACGACGAAACGCCACTTAACTCCTGAATGTCAAAAAGACCCGCCAAGGGCGGATCTATTTTTGGTAGCCCCGACGGGATTTGAACCCGTGTACTTGGCTTGAAAAGCCAATGTCCTAGACCAGGCTAGACGACGGGGCCGTGCGATGAAGCGACAAGCAGCAATAATAAGCGCAAGAGGTTCGGAGGTATTCTAAGCATGTTTGCCCATTATTTCAAGACGCATGTCCCACGGAAGCGATAATGTCCCTTTTGCGGGAAGTTAAAATGTCACCTCCTGGCAGGTTGAAAGGAACCCCGGATTCCTGTTCAACGGTCGGGTATGACAGACCAACTTCTCGCTATGTCGAAAAGAGACATCGATCGTTTCGAGCTCCTCAAGCGGCTGATCCGCAAAGAGATCGGCCGGTCTCACGCGGCGAAACTTCTTCGCCTCACCGAGCGTCATGTGACTCGTCTCAAGAAAGCGGTCATCGCCCTCGGCGCATCAGCGCTCATTCACAAAAGCCGAGGCAAGGCATCACGCAACAAAATTCACGAGCAGGAGCGGCAGAAGATTGTCCGTCTTCTCAAGGAGAAGTTTCCCGACTTCGGTCCCACCTTCGCCGCAGAGAAGCTTCGCGAGCTTCATCGCATCAACCGTGATCCCAAAACGATCCGATCCATTCAAATGGCGGAAGGGCTCTGGAAACCCAGGCGTCCACAGGCCAAAAGCGAACATCGCTCATGGAGAGCGCGCCGTGCCGCCTTCGGGGAAATGCAGCAATTCGACGGCTCATACCACGATTGGTTTGAAGGACGAGGAGGAATCGTCGAATCCTGTCTCTTGGCTTCCATTGAAGATGCCACGGGAAAGATCATGCAGGCGAAGTTTGCGCCTCATGAAGGCGTCTTCCCGGTGTTCGGGTTCTGGAAGAACTATGTGGAAACCCACGGAAAACCGCGGCATATCTATCTGGATCGCTTCTCGACGTACAAGATGAGCCAGAAAGTCGCCCTCGAAAACCCCGATCTCAAAACACAGTTCAAACGGGCAATGGAGGAGCTTGGGGTCGAGGTCATCTTCGCTATGTCTCCCGAGGCGAAGGGAAGGATCGAGCGCCTATTCGACACCCTCCAGGACAGACTGGTGAAGGAGCTGCGCCTTCGGAACATCGGCGCTGTCGAGGAGGCAAACCGGTTTCTCAAGGAAGAGTTCATCGAGACGTTCAATGCCAAGTTTTCGGTGGAAGCGGCGTCTGCGGCCAATCTCCATGCGCCGCTCACGGAAAAAGAGCGCAAGCATCTTGCCTCCATCTTCTCGCGGAAGGAGGAGCGTACCGTTCAGAATGACTTTACCTTCTCTTTCCGAAACCAGTGGTATCAGATCACGGAGAGACAGCCGGCGACGGTCTGCAAAAAGGACACAGTGACGGTCGAGGAACACCTGGACCATTCCATCCACATTCGTCTCCGAGGCAAGGAACTGAATGTTGTTCTTCTACCCGTGCGTCCGAAGAAGCGCCAGGCGCCGCTCGTGATCGCGAAAGCGGCGCAAGATCGGAAGCCGTCAGCCGATCATCCCTGGCGACGGCGCTTTCACGCCGATGCCCTAAAAGCTCACTCATGAAAAAGGGACATTTTAACTTCCCTAGAAAAGGGACATTTTAACTTCCGTTTGACAAGGGTTTAGAGATGATTGACAAACAAATTTTTTCCTGCTATTCTGCCTGCGCCAGAGGTTGCTGGACGGCCGCTCTCTACCGCAAGGTGGGGGGAGGAAAGTCTGAACACCACTCTGATCCGCCAGTTGGCGGAATTCGGGGTAGAGGTAGTCGCTAACGGCGACGGGTGCAAGGCGAGAAAAAGAGAGCGCAGCTGTTCCCTTTTCCTCGTTCGAGGCCACGGATAGTGCAACAGAAAACACACCGCCTGAACCCGCAAGGGTGAGTTCACGTCCGGAAACGGACGCGACAGGTAAGGTTGAAATCGTGAGGTAAGAGCTCACGCTCCGCGCGGAGACGTTGCGGGGTGGAAAACACCTACCCGGTGCAAGGGCAAAATTGGTAGCCCGCTTGAGGTCTCGAGTAATCGAGATCCCAGAGGAATGGTCGTCGCCCGCCCAACTTTTTGCTCGTTTGATCTGCTCGGAAAGTTAAATAGCCCAGTGTAACGAAAGAGTCTACGTGGGTCCGCCGAGTAGAAAATCAATTTGCTTTCGGCAAATTGGTGAGCAAAAAGTTGGGTGGGTACAGAATTCGGCTTATAGGCAACCTTCGGCATTATGAAAAAACCACCCTCATCGGGTGGTTTTTTCGTTCATGCGACAAGTAGTCCGATTCGTTTCCGCACCTGTGCCATGGTGGCCTTTGCTACCGTTCGCGCTTTCTCCGCGCCGCCCGCGAGGATGGTTTGAAGTTTCTGCGGCGAGCGGAGGAGTTCGGCGCGGCGAACGCGAAATTCAGCGAAGTGTTCAGCGAGGCGTTCGGCCAGAAGTGTTTTGAGGTCGGAGTAACGGATAGTGCCTTCGCGATGCTCTCGGCCGAAACGCAGTTTGTCGTCGGAGGTGCCGAAGTGCTCAAGAAGCAGGAACAGATTTGAAACGCCGGGGCTTCTTTCTTTCTTTTCCGGAGCAGTGTCCGTGACCGCGCGCTTTAATTTTTGCAGTATGATCTGCGGTTCGTCAGTGAGCGCAAGCATCCCTCCCGGGTCTGACTTTGACATTTTTTTCTCCGGGTCCGTCAGACTCATCAGTTTCGGCGCTTCCGTGAGCAGCGGTTTCGGCTCCGGAAAATAATCTCCGAAGCGCTTATTGAAGAACCGCGCGAGATCGCGCGTAAGCTCTACATGCTGAATCTGGTCGCCGCCCACGGGAACGAGCGATCCGTGATAGAGGAGCACATCCGCCGCCTGGAGCACGGGATAATCAAACAACCCCGCGTTCACATTTGCCTTCTGTCGCGCGGCTTTGTCTTTGAATTGGGTCATCCGTTCCAGAAAAGCGAACGGCGTTACCGTGTTCAAAATCCAGCACAGCTCCGTCACCTCCGGAACGTGCGATTGGACGAAAAGCGTGCAGCGCTGGGGGTCAATGCCCAACGCCATGAGCTCCGCGGCGAGGGTCAATGTTTGCCCCTCCTTTTTGGCGGGATCAAACGGCTCCGTCAGCGAGTGGTAGTCGGCGATGAAGAAAAAGCAGGGAAATTCGTTCTGTAGTTTGACCCAGTGGCGGATGGCACCAAGGTAATTTCCGAGGTGGAGGTCCCCCGACGGCTGGATGCCGGAGACGACGATTGGTTTTTGGACTTCCATACCAGTTGTTACACTTCAATAACTACCGGCAGCACCATGGGGCGCCGCTGCGTCTTTTGGAAGAGGTGGAGGCCGACGTCGTCCCTGATTTTCTGCCGCAGATAGTCGCCGTCCGCGGCGGATTTCGGATCGCGGTCGTCAATAAGTTTTTTGATGTACGCGCGCGTGTCGTCAATAAGTTTTTTGTTCTCGCGCATGTAGATGAATCCGCGCGAAATGATGTCCGGGCTCCCCACCATGGCGCCAGTTTTCCGGTCTACGGTAGCAATGACAATCACCATGCCGTCGGCCGCGAGGGTCTGGCGATCGCGGAGCACGACTTCGGAGACGTCGCCCACGCCGAGTCCGTCAACGAAGACGTAGTCAGTCGGCACGCGCTCGCTCGTGAGCCGACCGCCCGTACGATCAAATTCCATCACCTGTCCGTTGTCAGCAACGAATACGTTCTTCGGGTCATAGCCGAGGGAAACCGCCACCTTGGCGTTCTCGCGCAGGAGGAAGTGGTTGCCTTCAATCGGGATATAGTATTTCGGCTTGAAGAGAAGGAGCATGAGTTTGATGTCTTCGTTCCGCGCGTGACCCCCGGCGTGGACATCCATCATTTGGTAGTGCACGACCTCCGCCCCTTTTCTGTACAGGGTGTCTTTCAGCCGTTGGATGGTGCGTTCGTTGCCGGGAATGATGGAGGAGGAAAAGATGACCGTGTCTCCCGGAATGATCTGCAGGTTGCGGTGCTCGCCGTTTGTAATGCGCATGAGCGCCGCCCGCTCCTCACCTTGCGCGCCGGTGCAGAGAATGATGATTCGCTCCGGCGGATACTGATCAACTTGGGAAGTGTCAATGATGGTGCCGGGTTTTATTTTGATGTATCCGAGATGGCGGGCGATCTCCACATTTGTTTTCATGGAGTATCCGTCAATGGCGACCTTTTTGCCGAGGTCCTGGGCAATGTCAATCACCTGCCGTACCCGCGAGAGAAGCGATGCGAAGGTGCCGACGATTACGCGGCCCGGCGCTTTCTCCAGAATGTTGCGGAGCGCGTGTCCGACTTCCCGCTCGGAGATTTGGTGCCCCGCCTGGCCGGCGTTGGTGGAATCCCCGAAGAGAGCGAGGACGCCGCGCTTCCCGATCTCGGCGATTTTCGTGAAATCGGCCGGTTTTCCATCCACCGGCGTGTAATCAAATTTCCAATCGCCGGTGTGAATGATGGTTCCGGCCGGGGAATGGATGACAATGCCGGCCGAGTCGGGGATGTTGTGGTTGATGTGGAAGAATTCAACGCGGAAGTTCCCCAGCACCAGCTGGTCGTCAATGGATACTTCTTTGAGGTTTAATTTTGCATGCTGAAAATCTTCCTGGCGCTTTTTGATGATGCCGGCAGTCATGGGGAGCGCGAAGATCGGCGGATTGCCGAGTTGCGGAAGAGTGTGCGGAATGGCGCCGATATGATCGTAGTGGCCGTGCGTGATGATAACGCCGCGGATATTGCGCTCCTTGCCGCGGAGGTAGTTCACATTGGGGATGATGTAGTCAATTCCCGGCATGTCTTCCTCCGGGAATTGAAGGCCCATGTCAACGATGATGATGTCGTTTCCGTATTCAATGAGCGTGCAGTTTCTACCGACCTCTTCCAGGCCGCCCAACACGATCACGCGAAGCTTGTCCGCGCCGCCTCGGCGCGGCCCGAATTGCCCCGACAGATGTCGGGGGCGTCTACGGCGAGAACGTTCCCGTCCTCCCGCAGATGATTTGTGCGCTGTTTTTTGTTCCGGAGATGCTGTTGCTGTCGGAGACATACGATATGTGTCACTGATATAGTTCAGTGTAGTAATTCGTTAAGAGTTAATTAAAGTTTGCGTTGCTGCCTTTAGGGCAATGAAAAAGTCAAAAATCAAAATGTCCCGCTATTCACTTCTTGGTTTGTAAGTATTTTCGGCAGAGCGGGATCCCGTGCGCGGGACAAAATTGCGGTGTTCCGCTTCGCCCCGTAGAGCTACTTCGTGATTCTACGGGGCTTCGCTTGTTAAATTATTTTGCGCTTTGAATCGTTATTTTACACTTTAGAGACCTCTACAAAACTCCAAAATTTATTCCCTGAGCGAAGTCGAAGGGCTAAATTTTGGCTACAATCAGGGTACGGCCTTCGACAAGCTCAGGCCATAACAGACTTTTGCAGAGGTCTCTTTACGCTTTGCGCTTCTTATTGGTGCCGCGGGATGGATTTGCTAGCGATGTCTCCGACTCTAGTCGGAGCGCGCGGGTCCGCGCACTCCGCGTAGCGGAGATGTCGCGGAAACTCTCATCCCGATAGGGTGGGCGGAATCCCGACTGGTCGGGGCATGGTCTTGCGACCGTCCCGATAGCTATCGGGATGCGTCTCGCACAGATGGTG
>JBBTXB010000063.1:0-9518 GCA_038062475.1 Patescibacteria group bacterium | reverse complement strand
TTAGCCGAGCGTTCATAGCGACTTTGCGTGTTTTCATAGACGCGTTTCTACGTTCATCGAGCACTCATCGCGATGAGTGCTCGATGAGTCGAGGTTGTATTACTGGGCATACGGCAGTAGCGTATCAAGCGATTCACGCGAGGTCTAGGCGTCAATGGCAGAGAGCCGCAGTTACAAAATACCCTCTCCGCATTTGCGAGCGGAGAGGGCGAGAAGAGTCAGTTTGGTCGCCCGCGGGCGACCGTGGCGATGAGCGCGATCGTATCGCGCACCCGCTCGCGCGCGGCGTGCTGCGCGATGGCGCCGCTTGCGAGATAGAATGTTCGGAGCGCTCTCGGGGGAGCGAACATGCCTTCTAGGAGCGTATCTCGTTCCGTCGAGGGAGCGCTCGCTACGTTCGTCATTTCGGTGAGGTGCTGGAAGTCCTCGTTCGCGCAATTCGTAGCGATGAAGTTCCCGAGGCCGTGAAGGCCAATGAGGAGAGCGCTGAAAACGCGCCTGTAAGCCGTCCGATCGTCATTCGCGGGTGCGATGCCCTTCGCTTCCTGCATGATGTAGTGGAAGAGCGCCGGGTACTGCCGACTCCACCAGCTGGAGAGTGTGAATTCCTGTTCGTCGGAGATAACCTCGCTCTGAATGCCTTTGGGGCGCATCTCGGATCCGGCCATCGTTTCCTCCATGGAAAGAACAACGGGGCATTGTGCCAGAACCATCCCAGAAAGTCAAGGTTAGTTCGCCCCGGAAGCCGCCGGCTCAATGACAAACATTCTGCGACCCTGCTTGTCAATGTAGTTTTGCGCCGTTGCCGGCTCGCCTAAGCGATTTCGAATGAAGTAATGCGTGTAGGCGTGCTTTGTGAGTTCGAGGGTTTTTCCGACATCCAGCCGAAACAAACGATCTTTTGGCGTCTGGATCGGCGGATCGGACCATAATTCGAACATGATCGCTTCCGGATCGTTCGTGTCAGGGCGACTCAAAACATAAATCGGACGGCTAAAGTTGTTCGCGATGACTAGCGGTCTCGCGCCCATGGCGCCTCCGTTTGGAAAAGAGCTATAGTTCAGTATACTCTGAATCAGCAAGTTGAAGCACCCCATGAATCTCAAGGAAGCTCAATCTGTTCATATAGTCGGCATCGGCGGTATTGGTGTTTCCGCCGTCGCAAAATTTTTATTTCAGGAGGGAAAGCGCGTTTCGGGCTCCGACCTCGTCGGAGGGGAGAGCGCCGAAGAGTGCAAGGAACTCGGAATGTTTGTGATGGCGGGCCATCATGCGGAGAACATTCCGCCGGAATGCGACCTTGTCATCTATTCCGACGCCGTTCCGGAAGACAATCCCGAGCGGCGCGCTGCTGAAGCGCGGGGGATTCCGCAGATGAGTTATGCGGAAGCGCTCGGAGAACTTTCCCGCCGGAAGCGCACGATCGCGGTTTCAGGAACAAACGGCAAATCCACGACGACCGCCATGCTGGGGCTTGTGTTGGAGGCGGCGGGCTTTGATCCGACCGTGATTGTGGGGAGCAAGGTGAAAAGTTTTCGTTTTGGAAACCTGCGTGTCGGAAGCGGGGACTGGCTTGTCGTTGAAGGCGACGAACATCGCGCGCATATGCTTCATCTGCATCCCGAGATGATCGTGCTCACGAATGTTGAAGAAGACCATCTGGATTACTACCGCGATCTCGCCCACATCAAAGACACCTTTGACGAATACATCCAGAAATTGTCGCTGGAGGGTGCGCTTGTTTGGAATGCCGACGATTCCGCGTGCGAGGATCTCGCGGAGCGCGTGAGTATGACGCGGACCGTGTCATATGGTATGGAGACCGCGGGAGATTACATGGCCCGGAATATTGCTGTGCGGGATGGGCGGCAGGAGTTTGATCTTCTGTGGACCGTTCCTCACGAAGAGACGCTGGGGAGAATCTCGCTGCAGATTCCAGGACGCTTCAATGTAGCGAATGCGCTTGCCGCCGCGAGCGCCGCACTTGCTCTCGGGATTCCGTTTGAGACGGTGGCAAAAACGCTTGCGGGATTTTCGGGAATTTGGCGGCGGTTTGAGCGCGTGGGGGAGCGAGACGGCGCCGTGATCATCTCCGATTACGCGCATCACCCGACCTCGGTGCGCGGAACAATCGCTGCCGCGCGCGAGTTTTATCCCGAACGAAGAATTGTCGCCGTATTCCAGCCGCACCAGAGAAATCGCACCAAAAAATTGTTTGAGGATTTTGTGCGGGCGTTTGCGGGGGCGGATGCGGTGGTAATTTCTGAAATTTATGAAGTACCGGGACGCGAAGAAGCGGAGGATCGCGACATTTCTTCGCGCGATCTCGTCGCGGCAATTCAAAAAGAGGGGCACAAGTACCCCGAGGGGCACAAGTACCCCGAGGGGCACAAACCGGAAGAAGTCATCTACGGCGGGGGATTAGAGGAAACAAAGAGTCTGGTCCGCGAGCTTCTGGCCCCTAACACACTTGTCCTCATCATGGGTGCGGGGGACGTTTACACGATTGCGCGCGAGTTGCTTGTATAAAAAAATAAACCCCGAGCGCAAAGCGTTCGGGGCGGTGGTCCTCTTTGGGCGAAGACATCTTCTGACGGTCATTGTCAATAGCTGCAGGTTTCGTCGCAGCGCGGACCGGAGATGGTGATGGCAAGGTAGCACACGGGGCTGGGACCGGTATCACCCGGGAGGGGAAGCACGTTCAAGGTGAGCGTTGCGGTCACCGCATCGCCGTCGCCGTTTCCCGTGATGTCCAGCGTGAGGTCGTTGTAGAGATTCGGCAATCTCCAGGGGTAGCTCGCGTTCCAAGCTCCATGGCGATCCACGGAGACGTCCGGAACCACCAGCGCGTCTTTCTCGGTCCCGAAGGTGAAGTCAAAATCCGTCTCCGTAGCAGCGTCAATCCGCACGAGGAGCGGCGACCATTCCGGGGGTCCGGGGTCATCCGGATTGCAACTGTTCTCGTAGTCCTGGATTTCGGTGAGGTACGAACCCGGAAGTCTTTTGCGGATATCCTGGTTGCAGCCCCATCCGGTTCCCGCAAGCACGAACGCGATCGCAATGGCAAAGAACGAGTTTTTGAACATTCTGCCTCCTGCGCGGAACCCTAGCGCATTTGGAGCGGTTTGTCAACTCTCGGACTTCCGCTACACTAATGCCATGGAATCCTTGAAGAAAATTTTCGGCGACCGAATCCGCACAGACGAGCCGCTTTCGCGTCACACGAATTTTCGCATCGGCGGCCCGGCGCGATATTTTTTTGAGGCGCGGAATTCTGACGAGGTTGCGGCTGGAATATGTGCCGCGGTGGGGGAGAATGTCCCGTTTTTTTTGTTAGGCGGAGGATCAAACATTTTGGTTTCCGATAAAGGATTTGACGGCCTCGTTGTGAAGCTCGCGAATCGCGCTGTCTCAATTGAGGGGACTCGTGTTCGCGCCGAGGCGGGGATGCTTAGCGTTCTCCTCGCGCGGAAGACGGTTGAAGCGGGGCTTGCTGGATTTGAATGGGCCGTTGGATTGCCCGGTACCGTGGGCGGAGCGGTGCGGGGGAATGCCGGCTGCTTCGGAGGGGAGATGAAGGACGTGGTGCGCGAAGTTGAGATTGTGGATCTGCGGAACGGCTGCACTACGCGCACGATTGCTGCCGCAGAGTGCGAGTTTGGATACAGAGATTCGATATTTAAGCATTTCAAAGCCCCGCTTGCCCCGTCCCGTGGTCCGACTGGCTCCTTGGCGGGAGACCAGTCGGGATCCCTGGGCGGCGGGATGGGGGTCGTGCTTTCCGTAACGTTGGATCTTTCTCCGGGCGAAAAGGAACGCGGACAGGCGCTTCTCCGTGATTATGTTTCGCGCCGGAAAGAAAAGCAGCCGACGGATTATTCCAGCGCCGGTTGTGTTTTTAAGAATATTTCCGCCAAAGGCGGATCCGCCTTTGGCGGAGAGTTTATTGATGAGGCAGTTTTGGAAAAACTGCGTAAAGATACCGATGTTCCAGAAGAATTTTTGAAAGCTGGCCGTATTCCCGCGGGCTGGATTATTGAACAGCTCGGGCTCAAGGGCACGCGGATTGGAGAGGCGATGATTTCCGAGAAACACGGAAATTTTATCGTGAACGCCGGTCGCGCGACCGCCGACGAAGTAGTTCAATTGATTGTGCTTGTTAAATCGCGCGCTCGAGAGATGTACGGCTTGCAGATGCAGGAAGAGATTCAGTATGTCGGGTTCGAGTAAGAGAAATACCCGCGCCCCAAGTCCGACTAATGCCTCGGTTCCAGTAAAGCTCTGCGCGATACGCCTGCGGCTTCCGTTGAGGAAATAAAACGCTCGTAGTTGGACTTTGGGCGGGGTTGTTACTCCCAACGAAATTTCATTCTCCGCCGGCTGGCGGATATAGCTCTGAAATTTCGGGCGAGTAACAAAAAACGCCCATCGTTATTAGCGATGGGCGGCAGGGCGTTCAACCGACCGCGCGCAGTTTTGCGCTACGATACGGATCGTGGCCGGTTTCCACTTCGGGGAGCGAATCGGTGAGTGCGTTCACCTTGGCGTCCATGGCGGCCACGCGAATGCGGTCGCGCGCAATGGTTCCGTAGAGTCGGCGGCTCTTCTGCATCAGTCGCTGTATCCTCCAGCGGATTCGTCGTTCCGGAGACGCGGAGAGAAAGCGCACTGCCGCGCGCTGCGTCCGCTGCAAATTCCGCCACATAGCCGCCTCAAGGCTCCGCCCGGCGTCAATCGCGTAGTTTAAAGCTATGATGCCAAGCCAGGCGGCAGCCATCAGGGCAAATAGGGCGAGCGTGAAGGCGTTCCAGGCGAGCACTGCTGGCCAGAAGAGCGAAACCGCGGCGCAGTAGACCCTGCGGTTCTCGAAGCATGGCCAGGGAGCATCCAGACTTTTGTTGGGAGCGATGAGGGTCTTGGCGAGCGTATCGCCTTCGGTCCCCCACGCTTTCCAACGCGCCATGGCAATCAGGACGCCGATCGTGATGTAGAGGATGGCAAGGGACGCACCCAAGGAAACGCCGTCAAAGAATGCGCCGGGCATGAGTTCCGCCTCCATGAAACACTCCTTTCGTGGAGTTGTGAAAAGGACCCTTTTATGATACAAAAGTATCCGAGTAAAGACAATCCCTCACATTTTTATTGCCTGAGTGGAGTCGAAGGCCTACCATTACGCATCCCTTCGACAAGCTCAGGGAATAAATCTTGGTCAGGGAATGCCTGTGGTGAGCCGCGTCGAATCAAAAACGTTTTTCTACAGTCTTAATAAATAATAAAAAGTGAGGGATGCAAATCACCATCAAGGCAACAAATTTCTCGTTAACGCCGGCAATAGAATCGCTCGTTGAAGAAAAGCTCGGCGGGCTTGCGAAGTACATCCAGCCGCTCGATGCGACCGGTGTTGCGCTCTGTGTGGTGGAGGTGGGGAAGACCACGCGCCACCATTTGAAGGGGCCGTTCTTCCGCGCCGAGGCGGATGTGCGGCTTCCGGGTCGCGTTCTTCGCGCGGAAGCGTCGGAGAAGACGTTGCTTCGGGCGCTGGTCACGGTGAAGAGGGAGTTGCAGAAACAGATTGAAACGTATCGCGGGGGGCAAACCGCGAAGCGGCTGCGCGGAGCGCGCGCCGCGAAGAAAAAGAACATTACCCCCGAGGCGCGGGAGCCGGGCGAGGGAGATCTCTCAAAACGCCACTGGAACGAGTAATTGGGCTTACCGACTACCGCATTCCGACTACTGCAGCAGGTAGCCGGTAGACTGTAGTCGGTAGTTGCGTTTCACATGTCCATACTTACAAAAATTTTTGGCGATCCGAATGCGCGAGTTTTGGCGAAACTCGCTCCTTTGGTTCACGAAATCAACGCCCGCGAAGCGGAGTGTAAAAAACTTTCGGACGATGCTTTGCGCGGCAAAACTGCGGAATTTCGTCGTCGGCTGAACGAGGGCGAGGCGCTGGACGACCTGATTCCAGAGGCCTTTGCTGCCGTACGCGAGGCGGCGAGACGCACGCTTGGCCAGCGCCATTTTGATGTCCAACTTTTGGGTGGAATCGTTCTCCATCGCGGCATGATCGCGGAGATGAAGACCGGAGAAGGAAAGACGCTTACGGCAACACTCGCGGTTTACCTGAACGCGCTTCCGGCGCGGGGCGTGCATGTGGTTACGGTGAACGACTACCTCGCGAAGCGCGATGTCGTATGGATGGGGCAGATTTACCATGCGCTGGGACTCACCGTCGGCTGCATCCAGCACGAGAGCGCGTTCGTGTATGACCCGCATTACGGAGCAGTCAGAAGTCAGAAGTCAGAAGTCAGGGAGGCGTCTGGTATTCACGAGGGGCTCACGGCAGATAAAGAACGCGACACTATTGGCGCTTTCAAGGTGGAGGCGGAGTTTTTGCGTCCCGTTCCGCGCAAAGAAGCGTATGCGGCGGATATTACCTACGGCACGAACAACGAGTTCGGCTTTGACTATCTCCGCAACAACATGGCGACCCGCTTGGATGACATGCTCCAGCGTCAGCTCCACTATGCGATCGTTGACGAGGTGGACTCCATTTTGATTGACGAAGCGCGAACGCCGCTCATCATCTCCGCACCGTCGGAAGAGGCGACGGAGATGTACTACCGCTTTGCGGAGTTGGTCTCACGGCTTACGGAGAACGAGGACTACAATGTGGATGAAAAAATGCGCGCCTCCACATTAACCGAAGGCGGCATTACTAAAATGGAGAAGTGGCTGGGAGTTCCGAATTTGTATGCGGAAGGGGGACTCACGCTCGTGCACCACATGGAACAGGCGCTCCGGGCGCACGCGCTATTCCGCCGCGACCGTGATTATGTCGTGCGCGAGGGGGAAGTCGTCATCGTGGACGAGTTCACGGGGCGGCTCATGTTCGGACGGCGTTACAGCGAGGGGCTGCACCAGGCGATTGAGGCAAGGGAAAAAGTGCCCATCCAGCGCGAGTCGCAAACCCTTGCGACGATAACATTCCAAAATTATTTTCGTCTGTACGAAAAACTCTCCGGCATGACCGGTACGGCTGCGACCGAAGCGGAGGAGTTTGCGAAAATTTATAAGCTTGAAGTCGTGGCGATTCCGACCGCGAAACCACTCGTCCGTGATGATCATGGCGACCGCATTTATGCAACCGAGACGGCGAAATACCGCGCAGTCGTCGCCGAGGTGAAAGAGCGTCACAGCCGCGGCCAACCGGTGCTCGTCGGCACCATTTCCATTGAGAAGAACGAGGTGTTGTCAAGGATGCTGGAGCTTGAGGGGGTTCCGCATACCGTCTTGAACGCGAAGAATCATGAGAAGGAGGGAGAGATTATCGCGCAGGCTGGAAGGAGCGGAGGCGTGACTGTGGCCACAAACATGGCAGGTCGTGGCGTGGACATTATCCTCGGGGGAAACCCCGAGGACCCTGAGCAGCGTCGAAGGGTTGTCGAATCCGGCGGGCTTGCCGTCATCGGCACGGAGCGGCATGAGTCGCGGCGGATTGACAACCAGCTTCGCGGCCGATCGGGGCGGCAAGGAGACGCGGGCGAGACGCGTTTCTATGTTTCACTTGAAGATGATTTGATGCGGATTTTCGGCGGCTCGCGCGTGAAGGCGATCATGGAGCGCTTCGGACTTTCGGAGGACACGCCGATTGAGCATGGGATGGTGTCGCGTTCGCTCGCCGCCGCGCAGCGTAAAGTTGAGGGGCACAATTTTGATATTCGGAAGCACTTGCTTGACTACGATGACGTGTTGAACCGCCACCGTGAAGCGATTTACAAGCGGAGGAGAGAAATTCTTGACCTTGGGGAAACGGATCCCGCGGCGCTTCGCGAGAAGATTCTGGAAATGGTGGAACATGAGCTGGAGCAAATGGTGCTTTTTCACACCGCATCGGAGGCGGAAGCAGAGTGGAACTTGGAAGAAATTTTTGAGGCCGCGGGGACGATATTTCCGCTTCCTCCGGATGCGCGGGGGAAGCTCGCCGATTTCCGTCACACCGCCGGCTCAAAATTGCAGGATGCCACCGCGCGTACCACCATCATTGAGTATGTGATGGAGCTTGCGCGCGCGGCATACGCCGAGACGGAGAAGCGCGTGAATGCGGCCGCGAGCGGAGCGAGTCCCGAAAGCCTTCGGGAGGGTTCCTTCGACGCCATGCGGCAGGTGGAGCGGGGAATTATGCTCCGTGCGATTGACACGCTTTGGATTGAGCACTTGGACGCGATTGACCATCTGCGCGCGGGGATCGGGCTGCGCGGATTCGGCCAGCGCGACCCGCTCGTGGAATACCAGCACGAGGCGTACCGGATGTTCCGCGAGCTGCTGCAGCTTATTGAAAAGCAAGCAGTGTACTCCATTTATAAAGTGGGCTTTGCCGCGGCGATTGCCCCGTCGCTGCTCTCACGGCGCGGGATTCAAGTCGTCGCTCCGGCAAAGACGATGGAAAAAGGGGAGATTCCGGCGGCCGCGGGCGGCATTGCTCCCCAGAAAGTCGCTGCCACTTCCGTCACCGCCGCCGCAACTCCAAAAGTGGGGAGGAATGACTCTTGCCCCTGCGGGAGCGGGCAGAAATATAAAAGGTGTCATGGGCAATGATGATAGAAAAAAGCCGCTGGGCGAACCATGCGGCGAAGATGGCGAGAAGAGCTAAATTTACTCCACTCGTATTACATACATCGAGGTGGGGAAATCGCTCCAGACGCCTCGACTGATGTTTACTGCCCTTCCGTGAGGTATTCCGTAAGGCAACCTAGGTCCTGCTTCAGTAATGCTTTCGTCGGTCTTGGTGAAGAGATATTCCGTGCCTCGGAGTCCACCATGACCATGGTTATCGCCGGGAAGCGGCAACCCAATGAATTTCTGACCAATCTTGAGTTCCCCGAAGGTCAGCGGTTCGAAGCACTTACCAGGCATTTCCATCCAATCTGACTTTAATCGAGAACCTGCCGTAGATTTCATCACTGCCTCCCTCTGTTGAGAATCTGCTGATATTATCATAGAACGCATTAGGTGTCAAACTTGAACCCCGCATGACATTTTCTATATTTAAGCCAATTCAGTAGATGTAGAAGCAAAAAATGGTTTAAAATAAGGGAAATCCGTGCGGGACATCATTAAAACAGTAGAAGTGTCATGGGAAGTGAAGCACTAAAATTTAAGAGCGATAAGTTCAGAAAATCGCGGGGCGGACATTCTCGATGGCTTCTGATTTCGTGTGTAAAATGCAAAGCGACACTGTTTCTGTATCAAAAAGACGGGCCCGGCATACTGAAGCGATTATACTTGGATCGAATTACTGACCAAGCAAGAACGAGTTGTGGAGAATGTAAAACCGCTATCGGAATTCAAACCATCTATAAAAAGGAAAGCCGTCCAGTCATCCGATTATTCGTGGGAGCGATTGAAAAGCAAGTAATTAGCGCAGATAAAGCTAAAAAGTTCGTGCGGGCTAATCAATAAAGAATAAAAGTGTCATGGGGCGAGTGAGGGTGTAGAAATGTCATGGGCGTATTGCT
>JBBTXB010000062.1:18069-27257 GCA_038062475.1 Patescibacteria group bacterium | reverse complement strand
TCATAGCGGTCTCGATCAATGACGCGGTAACCCTAATTGCTGCAATCGTAACAAAAATCTGGCAAGTTGCACTACGACCCCGCCTTCTCAATATCCCACACTTCTATAACGCTCTACCCAGTCCAATCTATCAGTTTTTATCTCTCACAAAACTCTGCCCATAAGGTTGATGGTGAGCAAAGCCGAACCATCAACCCAATACTTAACCGGCAGATTACGTCCTCGCTTATACAGCGAAGCGTTTCCTGCTTCTAACGGGATGAACTGTCCGATTCCTTGCAAATATCTTCTCTTTCGCCGGCACTTATGCCTTTTGGCATCTTTCTTATCGTAAAAACTTTACTTTTATTTGGGCTCGTTACCTCTTCGCCGACTGCGGGTCGCTGCGCTCCTTAGACACCTCACGGTTTCTAACGCCCGCCGATAGCGGGCTGTTTTCCTCCACGGGGAAACACCCAGTTTCCCCGACCCCCATTCTGTCCTCGTTGGCAAAACTAGCGTTTTGCCCCCTGCGTCGTCGTCCCGAAAGCTTTCGGGACTCCTCCTTCAAACCCCTCGGTTTGAATAATTCCGCTACGGGAAACTACCGTTTCCCGACCCCTTCCCACCGCAGTGGGCCCGCTATCTCTTGGCCCACTGCGGGGCGCGGCGAGCGCGGCGCAATCCAGGTTTCTTCCGTTCCTTCATGCGCGGATCGCGAGTCAGATACCCAACTTTCTTCAAAGTCTTTCGGAATGTCTCATCAAAATCCAGAAGCGCGCGGGAGATACCGTGGCGCACGGCGCCCGCCTGGCTGTGAGGACCCCCGCCCAACACAACAACGGAAACGTCCTTTGTGTCATTCATGCCGGAGATAACAAGCGGTGAAATCACTTCATCCTGCCACGTCCTTACCGGAAAATACGCGCGATAATCCTTACCGTTCACCGTGATGGCACCGGTGCCGCCATGATAGAGTCTAACCCGCGCAACAGAGGTCTTTCTCCGACCAACGGCAAAAGAATACTTGCCTTGCGGCGCGGCGGATGATTCTACTGGAACCTGAATGTCAACCGCTTCCGTAATAGCTTCCACGGGTGCCTTTACTGTCTTCGTGGAAACCTTTCGCACCCGAGGAGTGCGTGGTTTTTCCGTCGCCGGTTTTTTTGTTCCCGATGTCTTCTTTTTTGGTTCAGCAGCCATAATCGTTCATGGAGCATGAAGCATAGAGCGCAAAACATTCATTTAAGGATTGCGCTTCGCGCTCCGTGTTCCGTGCTACATGTTCCATGTTACGTGTTTCAGGTTTCATGTAATTAACGAATAAACGTCAGTCGTTTCATCCGCCCCCGGCGCAATTTGTTTTTCGGAAGCATGTGATATACGGCGTTCCACAGCACCTTAGCCGGATTTTTCACTATCAAGTCTTTAAACAGGGTGCTGCGCAAACCTCCCGGGTAGCCGGTAAACCGACGGTACTCTTTCTGTTCAGACTTTTTGCCCGTCACCTGAAGCTCCCCGGCATTTTTTACTTCAACAAAATCGCCCATGTCGCGATTGGGAACAAAACTTACCTTGTGCTTGCCTTGGAGCAAAACCGCAATTTCCGTGGCGACTCTTCCCACAACGCGGCCCGTAAGATCTATACTGTGTTTTTTCCGTTCCAGAGTTGCGGTCATACGAATTCAATCTGCACGATTTCCGCGCCGTCACCCTGGCGCTGCCCAAGACGCGTTACCCGCGTATAGCCGCCGGCGCGTTCCTTATACCGAGGAGAAAGCTCCTCAAGAATCTTCCGAACCGGAGGTTCCACGGGGAAAAACCGCAAAAGCTGCCGCCGCGCGTGCAATGTTCCCGCCTTTCCAATCGTGATCATTCGTTCCACGAGCGGCTGGGCGGCTTTCGCCTTGGCGCGAGTAGTCCGCACTTTCTCATACAAAACAACGCTTGCAACAAGCCCCTTCAGGAGGGCTTCGCGAGGACCTTTCTTACGATCAAGGACTTTTCCCTTCTTTCGATGACGCATAGCAATTCACGAAGCAGAAAGCATGGAGCATGAAGCATTCATTTAAGGATTGCGCTTCGCGCTCCGTGTTTCGTCTTATATGTTACGTGTTACGGGTTTCATGATTCGTGCTCTTATCATTTCTTCTTGGCAGCGCGCTTTTTCTTCGGTTTTTCTTCCTTCTCTTCCGTCGCTTCTTTTTCTTTTGTCTTTGCTTTCTTCTTCGCGGACTTCGTTTCCGCTGCAGATGTAAACGAGAGAGCGGTAGCGCGATCCGCCTCCATTCCCTCTTCAAGCTTCAAGAACAATCCGAAGTGGTCCAAAAGAATTTTTGTCGCCTGCAGTACCGCCTCTCGCGGCAAAATCGTGCCATCAGTCTCAATCGTGAGCGTCAACTTGTCATAATTGGTAAGCTGACCAACGCGGACATTCTCAACCCGAAAACCGACATTGCGCACCGGCGAATACAGCGAATCAATGGCAATCATGCCGATCTCCAACGACTTCGTTTCCCGCTCTTCAATCGGAACATACCCTCGACCGCGGCTGACAAAAATCTCCATTTCCAATTCCGCATTCTTGTCGGTAAGCGTCATGATATGCAAATCCGGATTCATAATTTCCACATCGGCAGACCGTTCAATATCCCCCGCGGTTACCTCAAGCAGCCCCTTGGCGCGGAGGGTTAATCGCACCGGCTCGTCAGAAAAGACTTTCAACCGCAATTGTTTTAAATTCAAAATGATGTCCAGAACGTCTTCTTTGACATTCGGAATGGAAGTAAACTCGTGCTGCGCGCCTTTAATCTTCATGGCGGTTACTGCGGCGCCTCCGAGCGACGAGAGCAGAACGCGACGCAGCGAGTTCCCAATGGTCGTCCCGTAGCCCGGGGCAGCCGGCTCAAGAATAAGCGTCGCCTCGTTCGGGGTTTCCCCGGGAACGAGCTCGACTTTTGTGGGAAGCGTGATGTCCTCCATACGGAAAGTTAGTGTGGGGCCCCAAGAGGCCCTGGCGTAATTATCGTGAATAAAACTCAACGATGAGTTTCGGCCGGAAATTTTGCTTCAGCTCCTCCCCTTCCGGCAAAGACAGTATTGTACCGGAAAACGCGGCTGAGTCAAGCTTTAACCAAGACGGCGTCTCGTGCTCGGTAAGCGCGGCAACACGCGCCATAAAATACTTTTTCTGCGTGCTTAATTCGGCAACCTTGACCACCTCTCCGACCCTCACGATATACGACGCAACATCAACCTTCTTTCCGTTTATCGTAATATGACCATGGGTGACGATCTGCCGCGCGCCGGCTCGCGAAGACGCGAATCCCAAGCGGTACACGACGTTGTCCAACCGCGTCTCCAGCATGCGCACCAAAATCTCACCCGTGTCCCCTCTCTTCGCCGACGCGCGCTCAATGTAATTGCGAAATTGACGCTCCAAAATGCCGTAGATGCGCTTCGCTTTTTGCTTTTCAAGCAGCTGAATGCCATACGGCGTAAGCCGCGAACGTGAAGTGGGTCCGTGAACCCCCGGAGGATAATTCCGGCGGGTGGTGGGGCACTTGTCGGATGTGCACAGACGCTCTCCGACGCGGCGGCACATGTGATGTTTTGGTCCGAGATATCGCGCCATATACTACTGTTGTCGAAATTTAAGAGTGAGGCCACTGCCGAACGAAGGAAATTTCGTTACAACAGTGAGTACCCGCCCAAGTTTTTGGATGCATGATAAGCTGACTGGAATTCTTCCATCCGTTCGTTTTTTCGCAATGCTAGAGATGCTATACATACTATCCAAAAATTTAGGCGGGTAAAGGTTTTGTGGCTAAATTTTGTTCGCTCTACAAGCTCAAAAATTTAGACAAAACGCTTTATATTCTTCGCGGACGAGGCGCTCGGCAGCCGTTGTGCGGCAGCGGCGTCACGTCTTTAATTGAAGTCACAACGAGGCCGTTCGCGTGCATGGAGCGGATAGCCGATTCGCGGCCGGAACCGACTCCTCGAACAAACACTGCAACTTCGCGCAAACCGTATGGTTTGGCCTTTTCCACGACGCTCTTCACGATGATCGAAGCGGCGTACGGCGTCGCCTTTTTCGGCCCGCTAAACCCAACCGCTCCAGCCGAAGACCACGCCAGCACATTACCGGTCAAATCCGTAAGAGTGATGATGGTGTTGTTGTATGTCGCTTGGATGTACGCACGACCGGTCGGCACCGATCGAGCGGCCTTCTTATTACGTGATCGCGGCGCGGATTTTGCAGGCTTCCCTTCCGCGGCAGTCTCTACCGGAGTCTCATTTTTTTTCAGTTCGTCAGTCATATATCACGAATCATGAAACATTCATCTAAGGTGGTTACTTTGTATGCTTCAAGCTTCATGTTACACGTTTCATGTATTAAGTCTTTTGAGATGCCAGCCGCCGACCGCTGCCCATCGTCCGTCGAACATTTCCGCGAACGGTTCGCGAATTCGTCTTCGTTCGCTGGCCACGTGCCGGAAGTCCGCGCGAATGACGATACCCGCGGTAACAACCAATGTCCTTCAGCCGTTTGATGTGGGACAAGACTTCGCGGCGGAGATCGCCTTCAACGCGGTAATTCTTCTCAATCAAGGTCTTGAGCAAGGATACTTCGGCCTCGGAAAGTTCGTTTGCGCGCGTATTGGAGTCAATGTCCGTTTCAGTAAGAATCTTCGCGGCAAGCGAATCACCGATGCCGTAAATATACGTCAACGCTACATAGATCTTTTTATTCGGAAGTGTCACTCCGGCGATACGTGCCATATGCGTCATGAAGCTCGAAACATGGAGCATGAAGCATTCGTTTAAGGATTGCGTCGCGCTCCGTATTTCGTCTTAATTACCTGTTACATGCTACGGGTTTCATGTTTTGTGTTTATCCTTGTCTTTGTTTATGCTTAGGATTTTTTGGGCAAATAACATAGAGCCGCCCTTCGCGTCGGACGACTTTGCAATCGCGACAGATAGCTTTTACTGACGATCGAACTTTCATCCCTCACCTTTTTTGACCTGAATATACGATTTTCCAATTTGTTTTATAGATATTCATCCTCGCTCCTTTCCACGGAAACATAACGGTACGAGGAAAAGGTGAGGGACAAGAGAACACCTGCCCGCGAAAACCGTCCCGAATGCCCTCGGGGAAGTTTTCGCCGACAGGTGGTGCGAATCCCGTTAGAAGCCAAAGGCGACGCTCGACATACTGCCGAGAAAGCCGACTGTGCGGAGGCGCCTTACGGCTCATGTTCACGTACAGTCGAGCGCCTGTACCCCGTACGGGGTACTTGTACTGCTTCTAACGGGACGAACGCGCTAGTACCGATAGACAACGCGACCTTTCGTGAGATCGTAAGGGGTAAGTTGCAGTTTTACCTTGTCGCCCGGCAGGATGCGAATCCTATGAAGCCGCATCTTCCCGGACAAATGACCGAGCACGACATGGCCGTTTTGCAAACGAACCTTAAATCTCGCGCCGGGCAGCAGTTCTTCTACAACGCCGTCAAACTCAATGAACGCTTTTTCCGGAGTACGACTTGATGAGGAGGTCTCCCCCCCGAGACGGTTCTGTTCCGCCATACCCAGTATATCAACTTCGACGTTTAGTCTGATTATAGGTTAGTCGAAGACCCACGATAACGAAATATGTTTTCATGGAAAGCCGACTCTTCGCCCGCTCTTCGTTCCGCGAAGAGCTGGTCGAAGTTGTATTACTGGGCATAGACGCGAGAATGGTACCAAAATGGCGAAAAAAGCGCAAGTACCCCGTATGGGGCACAAGTACCCCGTATGGGGCACAAGTCCCCCGTATGGGGCACAAGTACCCACAAACTGACCATATTTTAGCCGAGTTTTTAGGCTTGTCAACCCCGCCCTCTACGCATAGGGTCAGCTGCTTAGAGGGCGGGGCCAGAGACGGTTGCCTTAATCCGTCGCACCCCCGCGGACACCGCTTCTTCCTTTATAATCTTAAACTCGCCGAGATCTCCCGTATGTTCCACGTGCGGCCCGCCGCATATCTCCTTTGAGAAGAAACCTCGCTTCTCGTCCCCAACAAAATAGACCTTGATCTTGTCGCCCAGCTGGGCATACTTATCTTCAAAAAACCCGAGTGCGCCCGAACTTTTAGCTTCAGAAACCGTCAGTACTTGGGAAGTAACGGGGAGATCCTTACGAATCTGTTCGGCGACCAGAGTCTCTACGGCCTTGATTTCTTCCGGCGTCATCTTTTGCGAGTGAGAAAAGTCAAACCGCAGCCGTTCGTGCGTGATGTTAGACCCCTTTTGTTCTACATGGCTCCCCAGCACGATCCGAAGCGCCTGGTGCAAGAGATGGGTCGCCGTGTGTCCGCGAACAGTCTCTTGTGAATGGTCGGCGAGACCTCCGGCAAACTTCGCAGCGGAGCCAGCACGCGAAATCTCCTGATGTTTTGCGAACTCGCGGGCAAACCCTTGTTCCTGAATCCGCACCTTCCCTCCCGTGCGCACGGCAAGAAGTTCGCGAGTGAGTTCAATGGGGAATCCGTAGGTGGCGTAGAGTTCAAACGCCTCATCCCCGGAAACGGCGCTCCCCCGCTCCGCGAGGCGGGTAACCAATTTCATCCCGCGCTCAAGCGTCAAACGGAACTTCTCTTCCTCTGCCGCAACTTCGGCCAGAATCTTCTCGCGCCCTTTCCGCAATTCTCCATAAAATCCGCCATATTCAACGATCACGACCTCGCCGAGCGCGGGCGTAAACGGCTTCGTAATTCCAAGAAGCGCCGCCTGCACGATTGCCCGCCGAATAAGCCGACGCACGATATACCCCTGATCTTTATTGCTTGGCGCAACTCCCCAAGGGTCCCCCAACACAAAGGTCGCTGCGCGCACATGGTCCGCCATAATCCGCATGGCTTTCGTCACTTCCGCTTCGCTTCCATACCGCTTGCCGGAGAGGTCTTCTATCTTTTTTATGATCGGCGTAAAGAGGTCGGTTTCAAAAACGCTCACCGCACTCTGCACTACAGCCACGATCCGTTCCAACCCCATGCCGGTATCAACATTCTTTTGCGCAAGCGGGTGGTATGTGCCGTCGGCGATCTTCTCGTACTGCATGAATACATCGTTCCAAATCTCAACGAACCGTCCGCAGTCGCAATTGGGGTGGCATTTCGGCCCGAACTTGGGGGTATGCGGATTGGGAGCGGCGGATACGGGATCCCACACTTCGTAAAACATCTCCGTGTCCGGTCCGCACGGGCCGCTCTGCCCAACCGGCCCCCACCAATTTTTCTCCTTGCCGTAGGCGAATATTCGGGTGTCTTCCGGCTCATCCTTCCCCGGTTTCCCGAGCTCCGCCTCTATCCCCCTCTTCGCAAATTGCTCCTTCCAGATCTCCGCCGACTCGTCGTCAAACGGGGCGTCGGTATCGCCCGCAAACACCGTGACATAGAGCCGCCTTGGATCCAAGCCGAGCCACTTTTTGTCAGTCAAAAACTCAAAACTCCATTGGATCGCCTCATGCTTAAAATAATCACCAAGCGACCAATTCCCCAACATCTCAAAAAAGGTGAGGTGCCGCTCATCCCCCACCTCGGCAATATCATCAGTTCGCAAACATTTCTGCGCATCCGCGAGGCGCTTCCCTGCCGGATGCGGCTCGCCCAAAAGATAGGGCACGAGCGGATGCATGCCAGCCGTGGTAAAAAGCACGGTCGGATCATGTTCGGGAACAAGAGAAGCGGACGGGATCACCGCATGACCCCGCTCCGCGAAAAACTCCAGAAATTTTTGACGAATCTCCGATGCTTTCATGACGTTTATGGCCTGAGCTTGTCGAAGGCCGTATTGAATCTTAGCAAAAAATCCTTCGACTTCCACTTCGACTCGTTTCACTCGCTCAGTGTCCGCTCAGGAAATGATGGTCAAACTCCAACCCTACTACCGCAGGAGGCCGAGCCCAACCCCGAAGCTGCGCTGAACGACCAACTCCAGTTGAGCTCCGGCTTGCCCTCGCGGAGCCACAAATTCGCGACTCCGAGGCCGTCGTCTATCTCAAAAACCGAGCCGGGCAACGAAAGGTAATGGTCTTTAAGAATTTCCGGATATTGAGTAACAATCGCGACGCCTTCCTCGACTGTGAGAGGAGATCTCCCGTTCTTTTTGAATTGCCTCGCTGCCTCGTTCGCGCTTTTCCCAATCATTGCTTCGCCGTTTTCAACATCAACAATGAGATAAGCAAGCAATTCCGGAATTTTCACGTCTTCGGCGTTTTCGAGTTCCGAAGAATCGTATGTGGAATACCCCCTCTTCCCCTCAAGTTCAATGAGCGAGATTTTCTTTTCCAAAGAGAGTAATCTTTCTCCGGGGACAATCACAAAAGGAATGTGACCCGCCTCTATCGTTCTAGTCGCCGCGAGATCAAGGGCTTCTCTTTTGAGCGTGGCGAATAGCTGCCGAAACCTGTCCCGAGGCATTCCTGCGGCCCCAACATACCCGCGCTCAATGAGCGTCTCAACCTGTCGGTCGAAAAGTCGAGCATACTCTTCACGCCGCGCTTCTATTTCCCTCTCGCGTATCTCTCCTTCCGAGAAAGCTTCCCGATATGGATTTTCAGGCGTTCGTTGCATATGCGCAAAAAATAAAGAATTTTTTTCTCACCTCAAATGCTTTCATGACGTTTATGGCCTGAGCTTGTCGAAGGCCGTATTGAATCTTAGCAAAAAATCCTTCGACTTCCACTTCGACTCGTTTCACTCGCTCAGTGTCCGCTCAGGAAATGATGGTCAAACTCCAACTCGTTCGCCGCAGGAGGCCGAGCCCCACTTCGCATGCGAGCTGTCCGAGAAGTACCAGTCGAGCTCCAGGACCGCTTCCAATGCCGCGCGTTTGCGTAAAAGCGCGATTCCGAAGCCGTCGTCTATCTCAAAAACCGAGCCGAGCAACGAAAGGTCATGGTCTTTAAGAATTTCCGGGTATTGAGTAACAATGGCGACTCCTTCTTCGGCAGTTAGGGGAGACCGCTCTTCTTTCTTGAATTGCTTTATTGCCTTATCAGGAGTTATCCCAAGCATGGCTTTGCCATTTTCAACATCAACAATAAGATAGGCAAGCGACTCCGGGATTTCCACCCCTTCGGCAGTTTTAAACTCAGATAGATCAAGGGTGGTAAATCCCCTTTTACCGTCCACTTCCATGAGCGGAATTTTTTTC
>JBBTXB010000062.1:4005-17969 GCA_038062475.1 Patescibacteria group bacterium | reverse complement strand
GTCGCATATACGCAAAACAATATACACTAGAACCTGTCTAAAAAATAGATTTACAGGCATTTTGGATGCCATCCCGCACCTTTGCCAGCAAAGGTGCGGGATCCTTGAACGACGAGGAGGAGAGGAGTGAAGGGATTGTCCCGCGTGGCGGGATCCCGCTTTGCGATGACAGGCGAAATGGCGCCGAAATGGCCGGAAGATATTTTTGAGGTGAGTTCTAATACCACACTGCATTAAAGCAGTCGTTGGGTTATGGCATGAAGCTACTCGGCGGCAACTCGACCCCGAGAGAATTATTTCCGCGAGGCATCAGGTTCTACCCACTCTGGCGCCACACTATTTGCCAGAGAGCCGTTTCACTTCGGAGGGATCGAGTTCCACTTCAGTATTACCCGTCTCACTTTTCTCGCGGCCGCGAGTTTTTTGAGACGCACTTCACTGTTTTTACCGTCGCTCCATGCTGGCGATCTTTCCAACAAAAACATGGACCCACGAAGTAAGTTTGTTCATTTTCACAAATGCAAGGAGCGGCTCACTGACGTCGTTTTCGGTAAACCAAACGCTGTGGTGCAGTTTTTGAAATCCGCATTCCCGCAGTAATCCGCGAAAAGCATCCCGTACAGCTTTCTGGGACTCGGGTATATCAAAACTCACCAGGCAGACTCCCTCAACGCATTTTCGTCGCGAGGATCGCAATTGTATTTGTAACATCTTCCGATACCCTTTTTCGGTCAATCTCACCATCAATCGCTCCCCTATCTTCTGCGCCTCGATTAACTGTGTTCGCTTTAAATAGTGCAGCTGCTTCCTACGAAGCTTCCACGCCTTCCACACCTTCCATTCCTGATAGGCGTCGAAACTTTGAAGTGAGGGTCTCCGCTCCCAGTTAGGATTAAAAATATAGTCGTAGCTCTCGGCAATATCCGCAAAAACTGCTAGAGCTTTCGATATTCTCTTGCGACTGTTGTGTGCTTTTGCAGACATGGAAAATCCCTCCTTTAGAACTCCGCGATATAGTGTCTGGAACGATTGACGATAGTATCTGGAATAATTAGGGAATCGTTCTGGCAGTATATCACTTTTCTCGCGGCCGCGAGAAAAGTGAGACGACGTTCCGATACGCGACGAAGACACGTTCGCTGGCAAGTCGAGCGAGCGGCTTAAAGGACAGTTTTCAATCTTCATCTCTACAGAAGGACGAATTTTGAGCAGACGTTTGAAAAAGTTTTCTTTTCTCCCATCTTTCGAAAGCAACGGGTGATGGTGAAGCGAACATTTGAAAATGCGAGCATTCCCACCCTTCCATCACACAAGAGACAGCCGCTAACGATTAAAGCGAGCGTTTGAAAGGACTGCCACAATCCACCCTTCCTCGCTCTAAAGCAGCCGACACGCGATTGAGTGAACGTTTGAAAGGGTGAGCATTCCTTTGCGAAATATTATAAATAAAACGAACCCTTTCACAGTGAGCGAAACGCGTGTCGTCTGCTTTTACGCCTCTATCACTCCTCCTCCCAGGCACTCCTGCCCGCGATAAAACACAACTGATTGTCCCGGCGTCACTGCGCGGCGAGCACTCTTACAGATGACGCGGAATCCACCCCGCGCGCGACGCACCACCCCTTCCGTAAGCGGTTCGCGATAACGCGTGCGGATCCGGCAAGAAATTGGAAGTTTCGGCGTGCCGGAAATCCAGCGCGCTTCGCGTATTAAAAATTCTTTGCGGTAGAGCGCCGGGTCTTTTGCGTTTTGCGCAACAATCAACGTATTTGTCTTTTGGTCTTTAGCGGCGACATAGCACGGCGCTCCTCCACCGACCCCGAGTCCATGGCGCTGACCGATAGTAAAAAATGCAGTGCCCGGGTGCGTGCCCACGCGCCGTCCATCAGTGGTGATAATTTCCCCCGACCGTTCCGGAATACGCTTTCCCAAGAATGCCCGCATATCCATTTTTCCAATAAAACAAATCCCCCTCGTAGAACGCTTTTCGGCCGTAGAAAGACCGAGCTTGCGCGCCAACGCGCGCACCTCGAGTTTTTTCATTCCCCCCACGGGGAACATCGTGTGCGCAAGATCGTTCTGGGTCAGTCCGTGCAGAAAATACGACTGGTCTTTCTCCTTGTCCACGCTCGCAAGTAACCGATGTTTTCCTCCCGAACGGACGATCCGCGCATAATGGCCGGTGGCGATGACATCTGCGCCGAGCTTCTTCGCCTCGCGCCAGAGAAGCGGGAACTTCACCTCCGTGTTGCACAGCACATCCGGATTCGGCGTACGGCCGACAGCGTATTCGCGAAAAAGATATTCCACAACCTCCTGCCGATACTCGCGCTCAAAATTCAAAGTCACGAAAGGAATACCCAAGTGCGCCGCGACGCGCATGGCGTCCCGACGGTCATCAATCCAACAGGGATCGTCTCCCTTCCCTGCCCCGTCCCGTGGTTCCGGCCTGCTCTTGTACCCCGCGGGGTACTTGTCCCCCGAGGGGGACTTGCCTGCGGAGTCACGGCCGGGCTCACTGGCTCCGCCAGCTGGCGGAGGGATGGGGTCTCCAGACCAATTTTTCATGAAGGCGCCTATAACCTCGTACCCCTGCCGGACAAGCAAAGCAGCAGCGACGCTTGAGTCAACGCCTCCGGATAATGCCAGCAGCACCTTTTGTTTGTTATGAGCCCCGCCGGCCTGCCCCGCAGCATCCCGAAGGGACTGCTTCGGGGAGAGCGCCATGAGCACCTTTTTCTTATTCCGGTTCTTCATACATAGAACCGAGTATTGTAATGCCGTTTTTACTTTTTGAAAACCCTGCCTGCCAGCAGGCAGGCCTACCCTTTACCAGCTTCCGGTTGCACTGCACGGCCTTCTTGTTCGTACCGCGCAACTTCTTCTTCAAGGAGGCGGTAGGCATTCTGCACGAGCGCCTTCATCCGCTCCGCAGTACGCGGATAAATCATAAAATCCGTTTTGAGCACCGCTTCGCTCATGGGCTTCACGATGGGAATCAAAAACTCCCGTGCCCATGTGGTGCCGAGCGTAAAAAGGCACTGCGCCGCGCTTGTACAATTGTCATAGAGGTCGGAGAGCTTAATGAGCCGCACACTCTCTTCGCTGCGGCACATGTTCTCTATGTACGGGCCGGTATTCTTATCTCCCCATTTGTTCGTCATGCCGGAGATGAGTTGAAACGCACGATCTCCAAATTGACGCCGCACTTCTTCATCCGACACTTCGGTGTCTTCCAAGATGTCATGCCCTAAACCAGCGAGCGCAATCGCTTCCCGCTCTTCCTCCGTCCCCTCCCCCGTTTCCCAAAGTACGGATTCAAGAAGCCGCGAGACGCGATCAAGGTGGTGCCAGGTGGGTACATACCCGCCGCAGCGCGCCTGACCAGCGTGCGCGCGTTTCACAAACGCGAGAAGCGCTTCTCTCCGCTCGGAAAATGATTGACTCGTGCTCATAAAATAAATCCGGCATCAGTGACTGGTGCCGGAGGAGGTTCTCTAGAGAACCAGCATTTCAGATTTGATCTCGGCGACCGGCGTCATGATGCTCTTGTAGTAGTCAGTATGCGCGGGGAGATCCTCGATTGTCGAGAGGTGCGTCTTCCTATCGCGGAAGACGGGGAGACGCTCGTGCTCTTTCCGCAGAAACAAAGCGAGCGCAAGGTACATGATGAGCGCTGTCGTCGTACGGGCGTTCCCGTCAGCCCAGGGATGGATCCGTCCGTCCATCATGTGGTCGGCATAGGCAAGCGCCTCCGCCGCCGCTTCCCACGTACCCGCATCGCATGCCAAGACCATCCGGGCGGCGAGAACGCAGTCAAACAGTTTCATCGCAGCCCCGATTTCGTGGAGCGCGATGGCCGGGTCGGCATATTTCGGCTGCCAGACACGAAAGCGACGGTTCACGTCAAACAGTCCGTCGTTTGGCGCAACCATCGCATGACACGCCCGCCATGACGCCCGCTCGACTCCCTTACGGGCGTCATCGTAAACGGCGAGATCCTGCAACCCGTCATTCACGATGTCGTTGCATTGGTTTGCCACTTCTCCCAACATAACGGCATCGGGCGTGTGCATGAACGTAACTTTCGGGTGCCGCCGATGGTCCGAGTTCCCTCGTTGCCACACGAACTCCGCGAGCAGCTCGGTATTCTCTCGCACCTTCGCGGCAAGCGCCTCGCCCGTGATAAGAAGCGGCTTCTTCGTCGCACTCACCGAGGTGTCAGAGACGCCTTTGGCGCTGCGGCTCTGGGAATGCAGGTTGCGAAGAAATACTGCGCGGAACAGATCCCTTTCCATTTCTCTCTCCTTTCAAAGACGCTGGGAAGCATACGAAAATGGCAGGACGATGTCAATCAAAAAAGCGGCTCGCGTGTTACGAGCCGCTCGGGTCAAGTTTTTCTCGCGCCATTCTGCGTTCACCACATTCCACAATGTGGCGGATGACGCGCACGGTGCTCTCCTTGGGACCCTCGTCGGTCGTGTCGAGCAGGAGCGTCGGAACGCGATCCTTCACGAGTCCATAGACCGTACGGTACGCACGATTCAACCGGCCGAGCATCTCCTCGTTCATGTATCGGCCGGGCTTTGCAGAAAGCGCCACGCTTGCTTCACGCGCAAGCGACACCTTGGGGTCGCAGATCACGATCACGCAACCATCAAGATCCGAGAGGATCCGCGGCGACAGGACAAATGCCGTTACGACATCGCGCTCCTCGGCCGAAATGACTCCGTGCCCTTCGTGGCAATAGAACCATGCGGCGGCGTCAACCGGACCGCGATCCAAGACGTCCAAGTGGTAATACGTGGAAAGGGGGCCCTCGAACACCTGCTTCAACGAGTAGAGAAGTTTCTGGTAGGTATACCGCGGCTCCTCGCGGTATCCGAGAAGCTCCTCCGGCCCTTCCGGAAGCGCATTCACCTGCATAGAGACCGGTGCGCGGCGGAAAAACTGATGGACGAGCTTCTTTTGACACGTCTTCCCGGCCTTGGGCTGACCCGCCTCCTCAAGCATGAGCGGACCCTTCGCGCGCGTTCCACGCACGGGCAACGGATCAAGCCATTCTCGCAACACGACCGCCCGCGGAGTGAGTTCCGCGAGATCCTGCTCCCACTTTTCCACGGTGTTCTCCTTTTTAGAAAAGTTCTCTCCCGTAGCAACGCTTGATTGATACGGCTACTTATTTTAGATAAAGGGAGTGATAACAGCTACTTACTTTTCCACAGTTTATCCACACACCAAAATTTTTGATATACGGACCTATCCCCTGTCCCGAATGGCTTTGCGAGCACGAATAAAATCTTCCGGCAAAACGTATAGATTTTGGATATTTATAACCTCGTTATACTTTTGAAGAAGCGAGGAATAGTGCTCAACCGCTTCAAATTTCACTCTTCCAAGGATTTTCCGCCGTACGAGGAGCGGACTCTCGTTTTTATGACTTGGATTTAAGCGAGAGAGGTATTGCCGCGAGGTTATAACGAAAAAGAATATTCTCCCTTTCCGCAAGGCGGCGGAAAACTCTCGGAGCAGCCGCTGATCGTCAGGCCGGTCTCCCGATGCGGAAAGCAGGAGCTTTGCCGGATGACGGCCCACAAGCCGCCGCGACCAGGTATTTCGCGGGTTTTCTGCGGCCGCAAAAAGTCCCTCCCAGAATGTCCCATCACGCAGGCGCGCAAAACCGGCAGCGTCGCCCGGGATTGGGCAAGAAAGTTCGCGCGCAGAAAATGCGCGATCCAAAAAATAATCAAAACCGGTCGTTGTTTTGTGAAGATACACCTGAAGGTACATGTGATACCGCGCGAGGAGAAAATCCTCAAAGGCGCGAACCGCAGTAAGGTCAATCGTGAGAACAAGCCGCCCCCGCCGAAAGACTGCCCCCAGATTCGCAATGAGGTGCTCCATGTCATGAAGGCCATAGGCAACGCCGGTGTGGTGCGCGTCACGGAGAAGGTAATCCATGCGGTCGCAATCTATTTCTCCGGAGATAAGCGCGTGGAGGAAATCATGAATGCCCGCCCGAGAGCCGTATTTCTTCTGCCACTGCCCTGACGGGATCACGTCGTGGTGAATGAGCGAAGCGATGTCTTGGGCTTCATGTTCGCGAATAGGCGCACGGCGGCCGCGGGAGAGCGCGGCGATGAGGAGAATACTGTAATCTTCATGCGACGCTTTCCGCTTGGGGTCAAAACGGCTAAACCAGGCGCGAGGAAGGTCCATATCCCCAAGCGGCGGCATAAATTTTTCGGAAACATGAGAAAACGGGGCGTGTCCAATGTCGTGGAGGAGAGCCGCACAACGCAAAACCTCACGAAAATACGCGAGGTCAGATTCCTTAAACTGTTTTCGGAGCACATCGCCGGAAGTTTCCGTAATCCGCGCGAAGACGCGGCCGGCAATATGCATGGCCCCGACCGCGTGGCTGAACCGGTCGTGGTTCGCGCCGGGGTACACCAAAAACGAAAGGCCGAGCTGACGGATGTGGCGCAGGCGCTGGACGTACGGGTGATCCACGAGCGCCTTCTCGCGTTCGGAGAATTCAATCGTCCTGTGAACCGGGTCCCGGATTTCGTACATAGTTATTCATGAAGCACGTAGCGTGAAGCATGAAGCATTCATTCATGGTTCGACTTCGCTCACCATCCCGAGCATATTGAAGGAATGAATGCGCTCCGCGCTTCGCGTTCAATGTTTCATGCTTCAGGTTTCATGTTTCATGACGTTTTTCAGCCATTCAATCACCTCATCCATGAGTTCCGGCCTTCTTTCAAACATGGTCGTGCCGTGCCCGAGGCCGTCAAATTCCATTTTCGTAACCCGCTCCCCCATCGCGCGCGCAAGCGTCCGGATCGTTTCAAAAGAATACTCGTCTTCGCGAGAAGCTAAAAGGAGCGCGCCCTGGCCCGGAGAAAGAGTTGCCACCAGGGGCTCGGTTTTAACGCCGCGATAATCAAGGCCTGGCGAGAGGAGCGCCACGGCGGGGATTGCCGCATACTCCCGCGCATATTGGAGCGCCAGATTTGCCCCGATGGAGGCCCCGATGATCACGATACGGTCGGGAGAAACGCCACGGCTTTGGAGAAATGCAGTCGCCGCTTCCACATCGCGAATGGACGCCCGGTGCTCCGCGTCCCCGAATTGTTTGTAATTCAACGTGCGATTCCCTTGATTCACGCTCTCGCCGTGTCCTCGCAAATCTATGGCCAGTGAGCCGTATCCGGCGGCAAGCAGCCGGTCGGCAAACGGCCGCCAACTCGTTCGATCGGCGGGCATCATGTGCAGGAGAAGCGCTACGGGCGCCCCCGGCTCGGCCGAAAGGAAGTCTCCCACGATTTCCACCCCATCCGCAGTTATAAAACGCACGGTTTCTGCCATACTTAGCCACATCTTACCGTGCGAGCGTCACGGCTGCAAACAAACACATAAAAAAGTTGACGTATGGAATCCATACGTCAACTTTTTTATAATCCTAGCTTCTAGCTTCTAGCTGCTAGCTTCTAGCTTCTAGCTACTCATCACTGCGAAAGCGCGCGAATTCGTTCACGAATCTCGGCGTTCGCCGGAGCGAGTTCCGCCACGCGGCGATAAAGGTTTAAGGCGCGCCCGACCTCACCGCGGCGCTCATGCAGCAGTCCGAGACTGAAGAGGGCGTTCACATAATTCGGATCAACCTGGAGAATCGCTTGGAATATTTGTTCTGCACGCGCCATGTCATCGGGTGTGCCTCGGTTGTAAGAGAGGCGACCGAATTCATAAAGCGCTTCCACGGAGTTCGGAGCGAACCGCACTGCATCTCCGGCGCGAAGAACGGCCGCGTCAAGGTTACCCTCAACCTCGTGCACGCGCGCCATAAGCATGAACGCGTCCACATAATCCGGTTTGAGGGTGAGCGCCGCTTCCAGCTCCTTCTTCGCCTCGGGAAGCTTGTTTTGCGCGATATATGCCGCCGAGAGGCGGAAACGGAGCGTCGGATTCGTCGGTTCCAACTCCGCCGTCCGTGCGAGTGCGCCAATTTCCCATTCAAGCGCGTTCCCGGCAACCGCGCGGGCATTGGCATACATGGCAGCCAAGGTGTCCCAAGCCGCGGCGTTATTCGGAGAACGATCTGTCGCTTCCCGCGCCTCGTTTACCGCGCGGCCAACGGATGCGGTAATGAGCGGCACATTCGGCTGCGGAGTCCCCGCGGCGGCAATCGCCTGCTGGAGAAACGTACGCGCAAGCACAAGATGATATTGCGTACGGTATGGGTTAAGAACGAGCGCCTTCCCGAACTCGGCAACCGCGACTTCGGCCGCGCCCCTCCCAAGCGCCCTCAATCCTTGCGCATACCGAACCTCACCCCAATAAAACCGCCCGAGAGTGATTCCTGACACCACGACGACCCCAAAAGCGAGGATGGACAAAAACGATGAGAGAAAGCTGTATTGCGGCGACACCTCCAGCGAGATCGTTACCGGCCGCGCTTCTTCGCCTTTCACGATGAACCGCGCGACGACGGCGAGGAGGGCGAGCGAGCTCCAGAAAAGCACCCACAGCGTAGTAGTGAAATTTGTCAAAAACAGCGCGATGAAAAGCGTACACCACACCGTCGCCAAGCTCCAAAACATTTGGAGAAGTTCCGCGGCACGCCCTCCGACAGATCCGCTTGTCCGCGTGCGGGCAATCTGCGCAGGCCGCACGACGCCGACTTGGAGAATCAAACCAAGCGCGAGCAAAATAACCACCACGAAAGCAACGCTTCCCAAAAAGCCCCAGCCGACGAGAAGGTCCAGCATGGTTCCCAACGGTCGATTAAAGCGAACATTCCAGGCAAAATTCATGTTCATCTCGGGCGGACGATAGCGAGAAAAGTCGTACACGAACGTCTCCGGTCCGGTACCGAAAAGGAACGGCTGCAAACTCTGCGAAAGCGTCTCTCTCACGATTTCAAGCGAGGTACCGTGCGAGAGACTCACTTCCAGCGGCAGTGGCCGCACAAGGAACCGCGGCTCGTTGATGAATGAAAAAATAATTGCGACAAGGAGAAAGGTGAGTCCAAGAGACAACCAGATGCTCCGCACCTCGCGCACACGCATCACCCCGAAAATCATCAGCGCAAAAAAGGCGATCGCGGCGACAAGCCACACTGAACGGAATCCGACAAGGAAGAGCGTAATGGTTGAAACGGCGAGGGAAACTCCCCAGAATGCGTCAGCTGCTCTGGTTGTCCTTCGCAGCAGCATTCCCAACGAAAACACGGCGACAAGCGCGGCAAGGATGCCAAGAATGCTCGCCGGTCCGACAAGCACCGCCCCCGGCAACGATAATCGTGCAAAGAATGTTGGGAATAACGCATACGTCCAGAAATAGACCATGGCAACAAGCGCACCACCCACAAACGCCATCGTCGTCCGCCGCACGGCGGAGAGAGTGGTCATGGCGTTTTTCAAAAGGAAAAACAGCAAGACGTATGCAAGCAAGCTGACAAAACCGAACGTCAGCTGATCGTACGAGCCGAGGAAAGAAAGCGGCCGATCCATGGAGAGCGCGCTGGCGGCCAACGCCACCACTACAAGGATGACCAGAGGAATATCAAACACGCTTCCTACATAGTGGACTTCCTTTTGGACGATCGTGCGGACAAGCCAAAGCACAAGCGCGATAAGCACAAGCGCGATAAGCAAGAACTGTTTATTGAACTCAAGCGCTTCCGCTGTCCACGGCAAGAAAAAAATAGGAACAAGAAACAGCGCGGCCCGGAGCGTATTCCTAAAAAGAGCTGAAAGAACTTTTGCAGACATACCCGGCGACTACAGCTTCGGTCATTGCTCGAAGCGAGTAGTTATAATCGTTGATTTAGATTTTGATTTTTTAACTAACACAATATCGTTATTCATCATAGAACAATATTGCGCAGGCGTGAAGCTCATTTTTTCTGTCCTGTGGAAAACTATCGCCTAGTCGTCCTCGACGCCGCTCTCCCCGCCCAACACGCTTTCCGCATCGCCCCGAACTTTAGGGCGGGTACGGGGTCCTTTCTCGGAGATGCGCGCAGCGCCGGAAGCGGCACCCGTCTCTTCTCCATCCGAATCTTGCGCCTCGTCCCCGCCATCGCGATTAGAATCAGCAATGTCATGCAAAATTTCGCGTGCGCGAATCGCTTGACGAACCGCAGCCCGAGCTTCGGGCTGGAGTTCATTCGCCTCAAGCCGGAGCAGAATCGCCTGGTGCCGGAGAAGGGCTTGATCAAGGCGATTCATCGCGCGCTCCCCCGCCCCCATGCGCGCTTTGGGCAATTCGCGCGTTGCTGCGTCCAGATTCTCGTTGAACTCCGCGAGAACCGAAAGAGCTGCATCCTGATTTTTTCGTTCGCTTTTGCGGGCCATGAGTTTCTCCGCTTCCTGCAAACGCCGCTCGGCAATTCGCGCCCGAACATCAACTTTTGTCTCGGCGCTTGCGGCAACTGCCAGAAGCGCGCGCTCCGACGCGCGCTTCACAGGATACAGCGCCTCTCCGGGCACTGTGCCTTGCGCCGCGAACACTACGGCGCCGCTCCCTCCGAAAAGAATGAGCATTGCGAGTAGCGCGGCCGTGAGGCGAGCGGGTAGAAGGGAGAAGAGAGAAGGGAGGCGGCGCGGATTTCGTGGAACGCTTGCCGCGGCCGTATTCCGAATGGACTGTAAAAACTCCAGACGCGCGTCAGCAAGCCACGCCTCGGAAACAGGGGCGGGCAGTTCGTGAATCAATTTTTTGATTTTTGAGAGACGCATAACAAATCCGTTCACCGTACTACCTTCTCCGTTCTCCACACGCTCGTTGAAGCGCGCGCAGTCCCCGATGCAACGCCACATACGCCGCATTCCTGCTCTTCCCGGTCATGGAACAAATCTCTCCGACGCTAAGCTCGTCAAAATAGCGGGCTGTGAGGAGCGCTTGCGTGCCATCCGGAAGCTTACGCAACGCGCGCTGCACGCGTTCCAGCTCAAGAGTCGCGTCCACGCGCGCGTTCGCATCGCGCCGATCTTCCGGTTCGGGAAGTTCTTCCATAAGCACTTCGCGAGGCCTCACCCGATATTCGTCAACAATCAAATTGTGCAGTACGCGGTACAGGAAGCTCGCGATGTGGTTAACGGTCTTTCCATCCAAGAGGTATTCCCACGTCTTCAGGAACGTACGACTGGTGAGATCTTCCGCAACTTCCTTTCGTCCAAGGCGAATGGAGGCGTGCCGAAAAAGCCGTGCGGCATACCGGTCGTACACCTCGGCAAACGCATCTGCGTCGCGAGCATTTACCCGCGCGAGGAGCTGTTTTTCCTCTGCGTTTTTAAACACACGTGCAAGATAATAGACGAAAAACAAGGCGTTATCTTACAGGCCGCAACGAGAAAGGCAAGGGCAGACAATACAGAGTGCACGGCGTAAAGCAATGGCTAATCCTAGGGCCGTCATCCCGGCCAAAGGCCCAAACTTAAAACAAGCCCGCCTAAGTTTTGCTGTGCAAAATTTTAGCGGGCGGAACACCGTTATTTTGTCCCGATGCTTGCGATCCCGATAGCGATCGGGACCGCATTTATCCCCACACCTTCCCAGAATACCCCGCAGGAATGTATGGGGGTTCATAAATATTTAAATCAAAGTGTCGGGACGCTTTTCGCTTTACGCTTTGCGTTTCAATTATTCGTCAAACTTTATCCGTTCACCGGGCCGGAGCGGCTTCGGCTCTTCGCGGCGCTCATTACGGGATGGTTCAGACTGCGGCGACGGAGTCTTTTGGCGATCCTCGCCCGATACCATTTGCGATTTGCCATTTGTCCCGACGCTTCGGTCGGGATCCCGCTCCGCGGTGACGATTTGCTCCGCAGGTTCGCCGTGTTGACGATCCTTTGCTGCCGGCGCCTCCCCTCCTACACCCTTAAAACGCACGGGTTCACGCTTGACCGCCTCGGCAAGAGAAATCGGCGCCGCCTCCGGGACAACCGCCACCGGCTCGGTATTTTTAAATTCCATGCGCGGAGCCGGACGCGGAGACCCTCGCGGCGGTTCGCCTCCGCCCTGCGGTGAACCCATGGCTGAACCGCGCTCTCGTTCCCGAGGACGGCGCTCGGGAGCAGCTGCAGCACGGCCCGCCCCGTCCCGCCGTCCGATCCCGACCTTGTCGGGATCGGGATGTGTGGGCGACGGGTCGGGGACTCCTTTGGGCGCCACGCGCCGTTCCTCACGCCGATCCCGTCCCGCGTCCCGTTCGCGGGATGCGGGACGTTCGGGACCCCGCTCTGCGGTGGGAGGCGAGCTCTGTGGGCGCGCGGATTGCCCACCTCGTGGGGTGGACATCACTTGCCCACCTCGTGGGGTGGACATCGCTTGCCCACCTCGTGGGGTGGACATCACTTGCCCGCCTACGCGCGGCGGACGCGCTCCAAAAGATGTCGCAGGCGATTCTGCGGATTTTCGTTCCGGCCGATATTCTTCCCGACGAATAACGACGCCTCCCGTCGGAAGCGCTGGCCCCTCCTCGTGGGGTGGAATCCCGCCTTCTTCGCTCCCCACTCCGCTCCAGCGCAGTACCTTCTCTTCAATCTCCGCCCGCGGAATCGCATACTGCTCGCGGGAAACTTGAATCACCTTATCGCGGTTCCCGGTCGGATTAGAGAGTGGTGGAAGTGTCGTTGCCGAGAACGGATTAGAGGCGACGCCGTCAATCATGAGTTTCAAATAAATGTCGTATTTTGCAAGGTTCACGAGATCCTCAATCACAAACTGGGGCGTGAGTTCCGGCTCAACGGTTTCCGCGTCCGCCGCGCCGACGCGGAAGAAAATCAATGTCCCCACATTTCCAAATACCGCCGGCTGCACGATCTCGTCCAGCTGTTCTATGTACTGATGCGCCATGATCAAATTCAAGCGGTATTTCCGCGCCTCGGACAAGATATTGGCGAACGATTCGGTCGCGAAATTTTGGAACTCGTCAACGTAGAGATAGAAATCTTTGCGTTCCCGCTCGGGCATATCCACGCGCTCCATGGCGGCAAGCTGGAACTTGGTGATGAGCATGCCGCCCAGAAGCCGCGAGGCGTCTTCGCCGACTCGCCCCTTTGCCAGATTCATGATGAAAATTTTTCCATTGTCCATGATTTCCCGTGGATCAAACGTTGAGCGCACCTGCGCAACAATGTTGCGGATAATGGTCGTGGAAAGGAACTGCCCCACCTTATTTTGAATCGGGGCGATGGCTTCATTCCGGAAGCGCGGCTCCCATGCCGCATACTCCTGCATCCAGAACGCCTTCACGACAGGGTCTTTGAGCTGCGCGATGACGCGGCGTCGAAACTCCTTGTCCACCATGAGCCGATTGATCCCCATGAGCGTTGAACCCGGGCATTCCAAGAGCGCGAGGATGCAGTTATTCAAAATGTATTCCATCCGCGGACTCCACACGTCCGGCCAAATCTTCTTGAACACACCCATCAGTCCGCCGGCGACAAGGTGCTTATGGCGCTCATCAACCGCCTCAAGCACATTGAACCCGATGGGGTAATCCATGTCCGCCGGATTGCAGTACACGACGTCGTTCACGCGATGGGGCGGGATGAAATCAAGAATCTTTTCGGCAAAGTCTCCGTGAGGGTCAACAAGAGCAACGCCATGTCCGTTCTGGATGTCCTGTAATACCAAATTCTCAAGAAGCGTGGTCTTGCCCATGCCCGTCTTCCCGATGATATACATGTGCCGCCTTCGGTCGTCGGTTTTAATGCCAAATCGGCGGCGCTCGTTCCGAAAGTTCGTCTCGGCAAAGAGCATTACTTCATTATCGTGGTCGTGGTCGTACGGCATAGTAATTCATGAAACAGCGAGCGTGTAGCATGAAGCATTCTTTTAGAATTGCGCTTCGCGCTTTGCGCTCCGTGTTTCATGTTTCATGTTACATGTTACGTGTTACGTGTTACGTGTTACGTGTTACGTGTTACGTGTTACGTGTTACGTGTTAC
>JBBTXB010000062.1:0-3905 GCA_038062475.1 Patescibacteria group bacterium | reverse complement strand
GTGCTACGTGCTATGGCGTTCCTCCCGCGATCGGCCTGCCCTTCCTGGGGAGGGAGAATGGCGGTTCGGCGCGCTTCGCTTCAGTCTTCTTAATAAGTGGCGTCTTCACTATCATTTGCGGGAAGTGAAAGAGCGTCGCCAGCTCTTCGATGTTCAATATGTATCTCGGAGCGCCGACAAACGAATCCCGCCGACGGTACGCGCCCATAAGATGCATCTGTCGGGTGTGCTTTGTCTTGTAAGAGCCGAGGGTCAGATGTTCAAAGATTTTATGGCGTTGCCAGAAGTAATCGCTCTTGGGAGTGACCTTTCCATAATTTTTGAAGCTGTTCAAATCCAGAGAACCGAACTGCTGGAACGCGCCTTTAACCAGAGCGATGCGCGAACCCTTGTCAAATACTTGCTTCTCCGCGATGTAGACAAAGCGGATTTTCGTTGCGAACCCGATTTTTGAAATCTTCATCTCCATCGCCTCCAGCGTGCCCCGTTCGCCGGGAGAAATCATGAGCATCCGAAACGGCGCTTCTTTCTTTTCTTCTTTCTGCTCGGTGGCGCCGCCGCCGAGGAACATATCCGCAAGTTCTCCCGCAGCGCGCATCGGGATCTCAAGAACCGTCGCCAAAGCAGACGGCTTTTTTTCCTCCTTTCTCCCCATAAGCTTATTGATCTCCAGCTGGCCCGCCTTGGCCCATTCCCCCCTCGTGGGCACAATCAAAATCTGAATCCAAATCTGCTCTCCCGGACGAATGCGCGAAAGAGCTTCCAGGTAGGAAGCAATCGGGTCTTTAAACTCCTGCGAAAGCGAGTGCTCAAACTGCGGATAGGTGCGGAGAGGATAGACGTTCTTTTTCGCCAACACGAACTCCGTGCCCCACAGGTCATGGGTTTCGCTCGGAAATGTCCGGGGAACGCTCGGCGTGTAATCCTCCACCTCCATGATCTCCGCTTCCGGATATTGAGCGTACACCGCCGCCTCAACCAAATCGCGGTACTTTGACTGGGTGCGAATTAAAAACTGAATATATCCCTCAATGGATACGATTTCCAAACTGAAGGTGGGGAGAAACTTCCCCTCCCAGTACTTCTCTTTCATGGTAAACGACGAAAGCCCGCCCGCAAGGTGGGAAAAAATATGCTCCACCGCCTTCGGAGACTGTTCATTCGCTTTCGGTATGTCAATGGCGAGCAGATGCCAGCGAAGGGTCTTTGAATATTTAATCTGCCGCGAGATGACCCACATCGTCCACAGACCCCACAGAACCACCCACACGAACGCCACCCATCCGCCGCGCGCGAAAAAGAACCACATGATGGCAAATGGTCCTTGATCGCCAAGGGCGAGGAGTTGGGGAACGTCAATCGTAATCGTAGGCATGACGAAGTAATAGTATCTGCGGATACTGCCCATCCTCGCTCGGAAACGAATGTATCACTTCGTTTCGCTCGCTTCGTTGGGCAGTAAGGGCTAGAGTAAGAGTTTTACGGAGCGTGAGAAAGCGGTTACGAAAATATGAATAACGACGAATATACGAAATCGTATCTCATAATAACAAAAAAAACCACCTCTGACGAGGCCGTCTGTTCGTTCTCTTACTCTATCTCTTACTGTGCTTCTCCCAAGTTACGAGCAACGGGCTGGCGATAAAAATAGAGGAATAGGCGCCAGCGGCGATGCCCACCGTAAGCGCGAGCGCAAGCGGACGCACCGTTTCTCCCCCAAAAAAGAGCACGGCGAGAATGGCAAAAAGGGACGTGGCGGTTGTATTAATGGACCGCGCGAAGGTCTGTTGAACGCTCCGCTCAACAATTTCTCCAAAATCGCCGCGGCTGCGGAGCAGATTTTCCCGGACGCGGTCAAAAACGACGATGGTATCGTTCACGGAATATCCCAAAATGGTGAGCAGTGCGGCGATAAATGAAGTGCCGACCTCAACTCCGGCAAACCGCCCCAGCACGGCAAAAAGCCCCATTGGAATAATCACGTCATGCGCGGCAGCGACGAGCGTCAACACGCCGTATTTCCACGATTGAACCGGTTGCGACACCTTCCGAAACGCCCAAGCGACGTACACGGCGATGCCAATGAGCACCAGAATAAGGGCGATAGTTGATTTCCGTTGCAATTCCTTTCCAATGACCGGGCCGACGGATTCAAATCGCACCTCCTCCGCACCGAAACGATCTTGCAATGCGCGTAGTACTTGCTGATGCGTCGGTTCGTCCACGGTTTGAAAACGAAGAATAAACCCTCGCTCGCCTGCCGACTGAACGGTAGTATCTCCGAGGTTCAACGAAGCGAGAGATTCGTTCACCGCCTCGGCCGTTGGGAGCTCTCCCGCAATCTCAACTTCCAACAATGAGCCGCCGGTAAAATCAATGCCCGGACGGAGCCCCCACAAGGCGAGCGCAAGCAATGAGCCGCCGGTGAGGATTCCGGCGATGAGGTAGAGCAGTTTTCTCTGAGCGATGATGCGAATCATATCGTTAGTAGGTAGTACGTAGAAGGTAGAACATAGAGATTTCGATCGGCTCGCGTCGGTGCTACGTTCTACGTACTACGTTCTACATTCTCGGATTCAACGTGAACTCTGTACCACCACAGGCGTCCGACATGCGGCGCAATCATCTTGAGGAACACTCGAGTCACCGAAATCGCCGAGAACATAGAGACCAGCACTCCGATTCCGAGGGTCAGTGCAAATCCGCGCACCAAACTTTCACTGAACCAGAAGAGCACCGCGCAGGAAAGCAGCGTCGTCAGGTTACCGTCGCGGATGGATGGCCATGCGCGGCGAAACGCCTCATCTACCGCAAGGCCAATCGTCTTCTTGAGGCGAAGCTCCTCCTTGAGGCGTTCAAAGATAAGAACATTGGCATCCACCGCCATCCCGATGGAAAGAATGAACCCTGCGATGCCGGCAAGCGTGAGTGTCACCGGAATAAATTTGAAGAGCGCGAGGAGAAGCGTCGCGTACGACACGAGCGCTCCCACGGCAAGCAACCCGGGCAGTCGGTAATACAGCACCATGAAAAGCGCTACGATCGCAAAACCGATGAGTCCTGCAAAAAGACTCCGGTCCAGGGATGACTTTCCCAGAGACGCGCCGACTGTTTGCTGCGAAACAAGCGTAATCGGCACGGGCAACGCTCCGGCGTTCAAGCGTTGCGCCAGCAGCTTCGCCTCGCGGATGTCAAACGTGCCGGAGACGATAGCGGAGCCGCCGGTGATCGGCTCGGAAACGCGCGGGATGCTGATCGGTTGGCCATCCAAAAAAATGGCGAGCAGCTTCCCGACATTCCGCGTAGTAATCTCTGCAAACAGCGCTTTCCCTTCGCTATTGAAATTAAGACTCACCTGCGGTTCTCCCGTGGTAGGATCAAAAATCACCGAAGCGCTTTCAAGTTGCTTACCGCCGAGGCCGGTCGCTCTCCACGGCGAACTGGGAATGATGTCACCGATGGATTTCTTCGGGAAGAATATGCGCTCCACGCGGTATTCCGTAGCGCCGGTTTCCGGATTTTTGCGCGTTTCTTTCACGCGATAGACGCCGTAACCGACGTCAATCTCAACCACTTCCCGGAGAATCGTTCCCTCGCGTGCACCGATTCGCGCGAGGCGGATGGCAACCGATTCAAAACCGCCCGCACGCCCGATAAATCCGATGTCGCCGCCGATCTCTTTCGCGCTCTCCTCTGAAAGTTCGGCAACGAGTGCGGTAAAATCCTCTCCTGCGCGCGCGCGGGCAAGAGCGACATATGCGCGCTCGCGAGCCGCTTTGTTCCACTCTGCGAGCGCTTGGAGCTCTTCCTGCGTCGGCTCGCGGACCGGTGCCACCGGCCCTTCTTCTTTGAATTCCAGAAACGGGGTCTCCCCGATCATGCGAATCGCTTGAGAAATATCCGTT
>JBBTXB010000061.1:1645-7807 GCA_038062475.1 Patescibacteria group bacterium | reverse complement strand
AGAGGCAGTGTCCCGTTGCCGAGCACTCATCGCCATGAGTGCTCGGCGGTCGAAGATGTATTACTGGGCATATGCTCGTTCGTCATCTGCCCGCGGGCAGATAGACGGTGGGATCAAAAATATTAATGTCCGGTTGTATTTCAACCTTAGAGACCGCGCCAACGGGCTCAAACCATGTTGCGGCAAGCTCTCGCCGTTGAAGCGATTCCAGTCGTTCAACAACGACGCGATTTACCCCCGCAATGGAATTTCCGCGGATGAGTACAACATTGAACGTCGCCTGCCAGTAACCATACGCCGTCTGGTTCTCCACCGCGAAATCCGCGCGGGAAATCTCTCCGCCGGCAATCTTGATTGAAGAGGTATAGTTCACGTCCGTTATGGCGAACCCGAGCCGCTCGGCGACAAACGCTGCCGGATCCGGCACCGTGTGCGGATTCACCCGTTGCCAGGCGACAGAGCGGATTTCGAGCCGAGCGTTTCGGGGAGCCCCTTTTACAGAAATTGCGAAATCAAAAATATATTTTTCTTCCCCCGGGAGAATGAACCCGTGCCGTGGAGCCGTTACCTCTCCAGAAACCAAAAATTGATATTCAAAGGTCGCGTACCACTGGCGGTTCGGATTCCGGACGCGCCCCACGGCGTCAACCGTCGCCTTCCCCGGGACGAGCACGACGCTCTTTACTTCCAAAGGACGAGGAGCGTTCCGCACAACAAGTGCGTGGAGGTCAGTGCCACCTCGAGCGAGCCCTGCAAGCGCCGCCCGCTCCCGGGGGCCCGTGATAAACGCGTAATCCAAAAATCCGTACAAGCCATACCCCACGAGCGCGACATCCATGACAATCAAAAAAACGATGAGCAACTTCCGCAGAAGAAGTTTGTGCGCCACGAACCAGTAGCCAAAGCGCAATTGCTGTTCGGAGAGGTTCTGTGAATTGTTAGGCGCGACATCCATGACGAAATAGTAAAGACAAGTATTCAAAATGATATATGTATCATATCACGACGCGGGGAAGAGAACATCCGCCAGTTGGCGGATGTGGCTCGGAAATTTTGGACGTTAACAAAAAAACCTCGCGACACTGTGTGCGTCGCGAGGCATCTTACCTTCTACGATTCTACATATCCCGACTGAAATGTCGGGACTACCTTCTCGCCGGAGGCCGACGGTAGTAGTACACGCTCCAGAACGCTTCCATGTCCAGCGCCGTAGGAAAGAGGATATCGTTATCAAACGGGTACATGACAGCGCCCTTGTCCGGGTTGTGCATGAGTCCGATGAAATGGCCGAGCTCGTGCGTTGCAAGCTCCCGAAGGAGGCGCAGATAGAACGCGTTGCGCGTAAACTCCAGACCATTGCCGTAAACGATTCCGTCAGGATCTTCGTCGCGGAACGCTTCCCAGTAGTCCAGGGCGATGAGAACATCGCCGTATGTTCCGTAGCCGGCAAGGTCATCATTCCCGTGGCACGACAGATACCGGTACTCGTAGGAAGCGTCGTGGAGCTTGTAGACGACATGCGCATCGTCGCCGAGATCCTCCCAATTGAACTGATCGTACCACCTGCCGTGGTAGACGAAGATATGGAGATTCGTCGCCCGCTCCCAGGCATCCATGCCAAGGAGTATTGCCTCCGCCTCCTCGTCGTCAAACTCGTCGCTAATCCAGACATGGAGCGGGAGCTTCCGACCGCAGCCAGCGCCCGCGAGGAAAAACGCCAGAACTAGAGCGAGAAGCGGTACGCGAGTCCGAGCCATATCGCACCTCCGAAGAACGCTTCGCGGTAAATCGCCGCCGCGAAATCGCTGAAATAGAGCGGCACTTTGGTTGGGTCGGGCAAAAACGCCCGGTAATCAAGCGTCGCCGTAAACGGACGGTTCTTGAGCAGATCCCACTCCAAACCCGTCCCGATGGTGAGATCGTACGCCCGCGTCGCTTCCGGCGAAGTAAGGGGCTTGGCAAAAACCGTGGCCCCCATGTTCACGTGCAGCCGGAAGCTCTTCACGGAGACGAGGTAGAGGAGACCGGAAAAACCGCCGCCGATGATCACGGGGTAACCCATGATCGCCCCCGCTTCGATGCCAATGGGCGTATGGCGGAGGAAGCGCGCGCGTGCTCCGACAAAGGCCGTCGCCGACCCAGTGAAACCGCCGCCTGCTGCGACCATCGGAGCAACGACGAATCCGTGCCCGTCGTCATACGGTGCCTCCGCTGCCTCGGGAGCAGACGCGAAAAGAAACACCGAAGCCATTGCACAGAACGCGACAAAACGTCTCATTGCGCCTCCATTGTTAAGGCGTAAAACGCCCATTTTACTTGTAAAGGTGCTCCTCCGCGCACTATGCGCGAAGAACGAATTAGTGTTGCAAAAAAACGGGCTTCTGTCAACCCCGCCTTCCCTATCTTGATGTATTTTCAAAGGACAGGAGACTGTTGCAAAACTCGCTTTCGTCGCGAACATTCGCCATCTCGTAGCGAAAAATCGACAAAGCGACGATGTTTATACGCAGGAGAAGCAGAGCTTGAAATTTCTTCGCGCCTCACTCATGCTCGACCTTCGGTCGGCACGAGATTCTGCGCTCGAAATTATAAGCGGAGGAGCTTTGACGATTTTGTCACCCTACGGGTGATCTCCCGAAGGGATGACAGCCGAGAGGGAGAAGGTGCAGCAGAAATGGAGTTTTGCAACAGTCTCCACACAGCATTGTACAGGGGAAAAAAATATGTTACCATGGGACTGCAAAATGCAATCCCTCACCCTTTCATCACTGTCCATGGGGCGAGGGTCTTCGCTTATAAAAATGACTTGAGCAGACATCACTTTTGCGTTTCTATGGGGAACGCAGATTTTATTCATGTGATGAAAGGGTGAGGGAGATATATGCAAAAGAAAAAAAATCCGGCGCCAAAAAGCAAAAAGCCGAAGAGGCCGGAATCCGAATATGGCGCCCGCCAGATTACCGTTTTGGAAGGGCTGGATCCGGTGCGCAAACGCCCCGGAATGTATATCGGCTCAACCGGTCCCGAGGGTCTCCACCACCTCGTCTGGGAAGTTGTGGACAACGCCATTGACGAGGCCATGGGCGGTTACTGCACCGACATAGAGGTGCAGCTTCTTCCTGACAGCCGCGTCGCCGTCAAGGACAACGGCCGGGGCATACCGGTTGATCTTCATCCCCAATACCGCGTCTCCGCGCTGGAGCTCGTCATGACCAAACTCCACGCCGGAGGAAAATTCGGCGAAGGCGGATACAAGGTATCCGGCGGTCTCCACGGGGTCGGCGTCTCGGTTGTCAATGCGCTTTCGACATGGCTCCGGGTGGAGGTCGCGCGAGAAGGCAAGCTTTGGATGCAGGAATACCGGCGCGGCAAGCCCGTCGCCAAGGTGAAGCCGGTAGGGAAGTCGGCGGGGCGCGGCACTACGGTCACCTTTGAACCGGATCCAGAGATTTTCCCCACCACACAGTTCAATCTCCAGGCAATTCTGGATCACCTGCGCCAGCAGGCATACCTCACCAAAGGCGTAAAGATCACTGTCATAGATGCGCGCGAGAAAAGCAAGGAATCAAGCTATACCTTTTACTTTGAGGGCGGGGTCGGTTCCTATGTCCGCCACCTGAACCAAAATAAGCAGTCCAAGCACGAGAATGTCTTTTATGTCCACAAGGAGGCCGATGGAGTGGATGTCGAGGTTGCCGTTCAATACAGCGACGACTTTAAAGAAACGGTGTTCGCCTTTGCGAACAACATCTGGAACCCTGACGGCGGTACGCACCTTATCGGTTTCCGCACGGCATTGACCCGCGTCTTGAACGGCTACGCGCGAAAGCAGGGCTTTCTCAAAGAGAAAGAGGACAACCTCTCCGGCGAAGACGTCCGCGAGGGGACGACTGCGGTCATTTCCATAAAAGTGAAAGACCCGCAATTTGAAGGTCAAACCAAAGCAAAACTCGGAAATCCGGAGGTGCGAACCGCCGTGGAATCCGTGTTCGGCGAGGCGTTCGGCGCATTCCTTGAAGAACACCCGAAAGACGCGCAGGCGATTTTGGAAAAGTGCATCCTCTCCTCGCGGGCGCGCCTTGCTGCCCGCGCTGCGCGAGAAAGCGTTCTCCGCAAAGGAGCGCTTGAAGGACTCACGCTTCCGGGGAAACTCGCCGACTGCTCTTCGCGCGATCCCAAGCGCTCCGAACTCTACATAGTGGAGGGCGATTCCGCCGGCGGATGCTTTTCAAGTGACACTAAAATAGCTCTTTTGGACGGCAGAAATATTACTTTCAGACAGCTTGTTAGAGAAAACAGTCAAGGCAAACAGCACTATTGCTACACAATGAAAGAAGACGGCTCAATTGGAATAGGAGAAATCAAAAACCCTAGAATTACGAAAAAGAATGCCGAAGTCATCAAGGTAGTTCTTGATAACGACGAAGAGATTACGTGTACTCCCGACCACAAATTCAGGCTTCTCGATGGCTCTTACAGTGAAGCGCAAAATTTAACGCCGGAAATGAGCATCACCCCGCTTTATAGGCAACTCTCTCGAAAAGGAAGACGCATCACGATCGCGGGATACGAGATGGTTTTTGACCCAAAAGAAAAAAGATGGCTGTTCACGCACGTTTTGTCAGACCAATTTAACCTAGAAAAAGGCGTGTATTCTGCCGATTCCGGAAGCCATCGGCATCATCTTGATTTTAACAAGAGAAACAACTCGCCCGAGAATATTAAACGCCTTTCAAAGGAAGAGCATTTGGCCCACCATGCTTCAATTTTGGATAAAACCATTCATCGCCCGGACGTAAAAGAAAAATTACGGAAACTAAGGCAGACCCCTGAATATAGAGCTAAAGTTCGTAATACGATTCTCAAGATGCGGAACGAACTCTCCCGACGCGCAAAAATACAATGGTCTGATCCGCACTATAAAGAATTTATGAAAAATTCTTTCCTAAAATTCTATACGGAAAACGAAAGCTACAGGAAGTCCAACCGCAAGCTCCTCAATGAAACGCAAAAGGATTATTGGAGTAAAGAAGAAAACAGAATAAAACAATCCCAAAAAGTTCAGAAATTCTTTGCAACGAATCCAGAGCTTAGAAAACTATTAAGCGGTATCGCAAAAGCGCAATGGGAAGACGAGCGGCTTAAGGAGTGGCGCAGAAAAAAGACCGCCGAACAATGGTCTGCCGATTTTAGGGCAAAGCGAAAATCCGCATACGACAAAACGTATTACGCGCATACCATTGCAAAACTTAAGGGGGTTTTTGACGCCAAGGGAGTCATTGAAGACTACGAAAATCTTAGAAGAAGCAAACGTAATAATAATCTTTTGAGATTTAACACTTTCGTTGGCCGCTTTTTCAATGGAGACAGAGAGGCGGCGGTTGAAGCGGTCAAAAACTACAATCACAAAGTCAAAAAAATCATTGCATTAGAAAAAATCGATGTATACGATTTAGAAGTTCCGGGCACCCACAATTTCGCCTTAGCTGCGGGCGTTTTTGTGCACAATAGCGCCAAGCAGGGGCGCGATCGTGAATTTCAGGCCATACTCCCCTTGCGCGGGAAAATCTTGAATGTGGAACGCGCCCGGCTGGATAAGCTCCTTGCAAACAATGAAATCCGCTCACTGGTCATCGCCATGGGCACCTCCATCGGCGAACAGTTTGACGTCGGCCGACTTCGCTACGACCGGATCATCATCATGACGGATGCGGATGTTGACGGCGCGCACATCCGCACACTGCTCCTCACGCTCTTTTACCGTTATTTTCAGGAGGTGATCACGGGCGGGCATCTCTACATCGCCGAACCGCCGCTCTTCCGCGTCCAACTCGGTAAAGAGGCGCAGTACGCATACTCGGATGCGGAGCGCGACCGCGTGGTGAAGCAGCTTACTGAGAGGACATTGGCGCGCAAGGCAGAACGCGCGAAAGGCAAGACGGCGCCGAAAAAGGCTGCCGAAGAAAAGCCTGCAGAAGGCGCAGAAGCGCCGCCGGAGGGAACCGAGGTTACTGTTTCCATTCAGCGCTACAAGGGTTTAGGTGAAATGAACCCGGAACAGTTGTGGGAGACGACCATGAACCCGGAGACGCGCAAAATGAAAATCGTAACGATTGACGACGCTGACCGCGCGGCCGAGGTGTTTGATATTTTGATGGGCGC
>JBBTXB010000061.1:0-1545 GCA_038062475.1 Patescibacteria group bacterium | reverse complement strand
CAAGAACTTGGACGTATAGTGAGCGCCCGTCAAAATGCGCTTCCCCCGTCGCGGAAAACCGCGAACGGGCGTAAAATGGGGTCAAGTCCCTTTTCTTCCCTTTTCTTTTTCGCTCCTCTGTGTGGTAGAGTAACGGACTATGGCACGACAGCCGCGTCTTGACATCCCGCATCTACTCTGCCATATCATCAATCGCGAGAATGGACGGCCGAGAAAATGGGCTTGACCCAACATTATTTGCATTATTCAATGGAATAAATGACAAACTGAAAATTTCAAACTATGGCCAAAACCAAAACGGGAATGCGCGCGGTTGTTGCTGTGGCACTCTTAGGTGCGGCAGTTGCTTTTGCTATAGCTGTAATTGTAATCAATTTGGCAATCAAGCTCGGAAAATTCAAGCAAATGGCCGTGAAACAGGCGGAGCGCGCCGATTTGGTCGGCAAGGGTCCTGCAGGGCTTTTTGACATGCATGCACATTGGCAGCCAACCGTCACTTCCGAGACAATGCTTCAAAATATGGATGAGTCCAATGTTATGACTGCCGTCATAATGCCGAACGGGGGCAGAGCTTTTGATGAAGCTCGGGATCTCGTGCTGCGATACCCCAAAAGATTTGTGGCTTGTCTCGGCTTTCAGAACAAAGAATGGATACAGCAGCGCCCGGAGTTTCTTGAACAGATAGAATCAAAATTGCAAACAGGCGAATTTAAGTGTTTGGGAGAGGTTCTGCTTCGGCATTTTGCAATAGAGGAAAGGGGTGTTCATGATATTGATATTCCTGCCAACTCGCTTACCACGCTCAAGGTTCTTGAACTTGCATCAAAGTACAATGTCTCTGTAATCATACATCTAGACCACGAAGAGAGAACGAGTAGGGGCAAGTCAACATTGGATGAGCTTGCAGAACTCTTAGGAAGCGCGCGAGATCAAGGATGGAGACCACCCGTAATTTTAGGACATGCCGCGGGGCCAACAAGTGGGGTGAACCCCGAAGTTCTGGCATCGCTTCTTGATAGTTATGATAATCTTTATTTAGATATCTCAAGCCGCACGCTAGTAGCCAGAGGATCGAAGGCGTTGCTTATCGTTGACAATGGCGGAGTTCTTTTGCCGGGCTGGAGAAAATTTTTAATCAAGTATCAGGATAGAATTTTTGTTGGATCAGACATACCTTTTCCAGAATGGTGGAACAAACCCAAAAGTCCGTTCTCGTATAAAAATCTCATGAGATCTCAAATAAACGTCTTAAATCAGCTGCCGCGCGATGCGGCAGAAAAGATTGGCCACAAAAATGCATTGAAGCTTTTTGGAGTTGAATAGCAATTTAATTTTGAGACCTCTACTGGCGTTTGGATGACGCCATACCTCAATCACTTCACCGCATCACGACGCACGACGTCCAAAGAACGAATCGGCGCGAGATGGAAGATCACTCGTGAGAAGAAATCTCTGACGCCGTACCAACGCGTACTTGTGCCCCTGTCGGGGTACTTGTGCCCCTGTCGGGGTACTTGTGCCCCTGTCGGGGTACTTGTGCCCCTG
>JBBTXB010000060.1:0-9086 GCA_038062475.1 Patescibacteria group bacterium | reverse complement strand
TGAAACGCCTTCGGGCCGATGATACTTGGACCCAACCCGGTCCTGGGAAAGTAGGTCGCCGCCAGGACAGTGCGCTCGTTTTTGTAACTCGCCCAAAATTTTCAATCCGCCCGAGGCGGAGCAGAAAATTTTGTTGGGAGTTACAATCCCGCACAAGTCAACGCACGCGTATGTTGACCCGCGCGTAAGCCGCAGGCGTATCCGCGAACCAACCCTGCTCGTGCCGAGGAATCAGTTCGGACTTGCTGCGGGGTTTGTTATAGATATTTTGCGGAAAGGGTTGTTTTACAAAAGCTCTTATGTTACCGTTTCCTCATTATAGAAGGGGTCTATGGTGCATGTCCTAATTCTTGGCGCAGGAAAAGGAAAGCGCATGAATGCGAAGGACCTCCCCAAGGTCCTGTATCCGTTTGCGGAAGAGCCGATGGTCGCTCATGTCGTCCGCGCGGTAAAGGAGTCCGGCGTCTGCGATCGGCCGACGGTGGTCATTGGATTTTTAGGAGACAAAGTCCGTGCCTTCCTCGGCGATGCGGTGGAATACGTGGAGCAGAAAGAGCAGCTTGGCACCGGCCATGCGGTTTCCGCGGCGCAAGCAGCTTTAGAAGGACGCGCGGATCATGTTCTTGTCTTAAACGGCGATCATCCGCTTATCCGTCCGCAGATGATCCGCGGTCTTGCCGAGCGGCACGAAAATGGCGGTGCGGCGATCACCCTGGCAACAACGACAGTTCCGGATTTCTCCGATTGGCGCGTTTGTTTTGCCGAATTTAGCCGCGTTGTGCGCAGCGCATCAGGCGCCATTACGCGCATCGTGGAAGCAAAAGACGCGAGTCCCGCCGAACGCGAAATTCGAGAACTCCACCCAACCATATTCTGCTTCCGGGCAGAATGGCTGTGGCAGAACATTGCAAAGCTTTCAAACAAAAACGTCCAAAGCGAGTACTACATCACTGACCTCATCCAGCTCGCGGCAGAACAGGGCGTTTCGATTGATTCGTTCGCCGCCGAGCCGGAGGAGTGCCTAGGCGTGAATACCCCTGAACAGCTCAAATTCGCCGAAGAAATATTCGGGCGCCGGAGGAAAGGTGCCGCCGCTCTCTCGTCGTGAGAGAGTATTTTTTATGAGCCAGCAACCAAAACCAATCCGGGTAGTAACGATCGGCGGAGGGACGGGGCAGTTCACCCTTCTGTCGGCATTGAAAACCCTGCCAAACATTGAGGCGACTGCCATTGTGTCCATGGCGGATTCTGGCGGCAGTTCCGGCCGCCTCCGCGACGAATTAGGCGCGCTCCCTCCCGGGGATGTGTTAAAGGCGCTTTTGGCTCTCTCGGAACTCCCGGAGGAAGTCGTCCGCGATCTTCTTCTGCACCGATTTTCGGAAGGAACGCTCCGCGACCACAACGCGGGCAACATGCTCCTCACCATGCTTGCCCAATACACGGAAAATTTTTTGACCGGCGTCCGCGGCTTTTCGGAAATTCTGCGCGTCCGCGGCACAGTGCTGCCGGTAACGCTCGGGAGCATCACCCTCCGCGCGGAACTGGAAAACGGAGCAGTCATCGTCGGAGAAACGAACATTGATGTTCCCAAACACGATGCCGCGCTCCGCATTCGGCGCGTATGGTTGGAACCGAACGCCTCCGCACTGCCGGAAGCAATCGCCGCAATTCGCGAAGCAGATTGTCTATTCATTGGACCCGGAGACCTGTACACGAGCATTCTGCCCGTGCTTCTGGTGCACGGCATCCGCGAAGCGATTTCCGAAACGCGGGCCAAAAAAGCGTACATTTGCAACATCATGACGAAAGCCGGGGAAACGCACGGCTTCCGCGCCTCTGACTTTGTGCGCGTCATTGAAGAATGTCTGCGCCTCACTCTGGATATCGTAATCTGCAACACCGGTACCCCCTTGGCAAAAACGCTCTCACGCTACGAGCACGAATCAGCGGCGTTGGTGGAGCCGGATCTACCGGGTTCGCGGGGCGCGCGGAATATTTTGGGAGCTGATCTCATGAGCGCAGGAGAACTAGCGCGCCACGACCACAAAAAACTCGGCGCGCTCCTTAAGCGAGCCCTTCAGCCATGACCCCGTTAGAAGTCCTTGTACCCCGTACGGGGCACTTGGTAGAAAAAATTGCGATCAATTTTTTCTACACGTAACAGAAACAATAATACACAAACGATTGTGCATGAATGGATTTAATGTTCGTACTTCAAAAACAGACTCCTAACGGGGTATGACCATCATCTTTGACCTTGATCACACGCTCTTCTTTGCCGACCGATTCCTCGCGGCCTTGGCGCGCTCGCTCCGGCCTTACGGAATATCTGCAAGCAAGTTTGCCCGCACCTATGCGCTCCTCCGACGGGAAACTAACGGCCGCTTAGCCTATTCGCCGGAACGGCATCTGGCCGCCTTGGCAAAAAACTGCGTCTTTAACATACGCGGAGCGCGACGCGCCTACGAAACAGTACTAAAAAGAGCGTCACGCTTCCTTGATCCGCAAGCCGCGCCAATGCTTCAGAATCTTCGGGCGCACGGCCACCGGCTTGTTCTTTTGACGCGCGGCGAAACACGATTCCAAAATAAAAAAATTGCCGCGCTGGACCTGCACCGATATTTTCACGGCATCCTTGTCTCGCCTCATAAAAAACATCTCACGCTCTCCCGCCTCCCCTTAGGAAGGGGTGCGCTCGTATTTATAAACGACAACGCCAAAGAACTGCACGAGATTCGCCGCATTCTACCTCACGCCATCCTCATAGAACGAAGGCGGCGAGGAGCACTTCGCGCAAACAACTCATGGCCGACGTTTCGAACGCTTCCCGCCATCGGTCGCGCCATAGAACGCCTGCACGTAGATGGCAGGCCTTTCCGCCCGAGGCGGACTCCGGCAATAACGCTTGTAAAAATTATTCCTTGAACGCCGATTATCCCCTGAGCTTGTCGAAGGGCTACATATGAAACAAATCCTTGACCTCCACATCCATTCACGCTTTTCGCGCGCGTGTTCAAAACAACTGACGTTACCGAATATCGCACGGTGGTGCGAACGAAAGGGTATTGATATTGTCGGAACCGGAGACTTCACTCATCCCGCCTGGCTTCAAGAAATCAAAGAGCAGCTCATCCCCGTAGAAAAAGGAGTTTTTGCGCTGAAAGACGGGTCTTCAAAAACAAATTTTTTCCTCTCCACGGAACTCTCCTGCATCTACAAGAAGGGGGTGCGCGCTCGCCGGATTCACCTCTGCGTATTTGCGCCAAGTATCTCCGCCGTAGAAAAAATCGTGGCCGCGCTCACGGAACGGGGATGTAATCTCCGAAGTGACGGCCGCCCGATCCTGGGCATTGATGCCAAGGAATTGCTCAAGATATTTCTGGAGATTGACCCAGACATCCTGATGGTCCCCGCCCACGCATGGACGCCGTGGTTCGCCGTTTTCGGATCAGAATCGGGATTTGACTCTCTGGAAGAGTGTTTTGACGAACTTGCGCCAGCGATCGTGGCGATAGAAACCGGTCTCTCGTCCGATCCGCCGATGAACTGGCAGCTTTCTGCCCTGGATCGCGTGTTTCTTCTTTCAAACTCCGACGCGCACAGTCTTCCGAATCTGGGGCGAGAGGCGAATGTCATGGATTTTGACTCGGTGAGCTATCCGGAATTCGTCCGCATTCTCCGCGAGCGCGACCATAAGCGATTTCTGTTCACCATTGAATTTTTCCCCGAGGAAGGCAAATATCATTTTGACGGCCACCGCCTCTGCGGCGTGCGGCTCCACCCGAAAGAAACGCAGAAATTAGGCGGCATCTGCCCGCAATGTAAAAAGCCGCTCACCATAGGCGTACTTTCCCGCGTGGAAGCGCTCGCCGACCGTCCGCACGGCTTCAAGCCGCAAAACGCAGTACCCCACCGAAGTCTCGTTCCCCTTGCAGAAATAATCGCTGCGACACTGGGACGGGGAGTCGCCACAAAAGCGGTCAAAACGGAATATGAAAAAATTCTGGAGAAAGGCGGGAACGAATTTTCAATTCTCCTTGACCACCCCGTTTCGGCGCTTCGCACCATGACAACAGAGGAAATAGCCGAGGGTATCAGCCGTGTGCGTGAAGGAGCGTTGACGATCCTTCCGGGCTACGATGGTGAATACGGAACGGTTTCTGTCTTCTCCCCAGAGGAACGCGGCCCGCGTTCAAAACAGCAGCCGTTGCTTTAGAACTCATTTCAAAACTCCATTAACGAAATCTCTCCAAAACTGCCAAAATTTATTCCCTGAGCTTGTCGAAGGGTAAATTTTGGCTTAACTCTGTTAGCCCTTCGACAAGCTCAGGGGTTAACAGAGAGTTTTTCCGTGGTCTTTTAACCAGTTCTAAACATAAAATCCACCCAAGCTGGGTGGATTTTATGTGTACAAAGAACTTTGAAGAAAATCGCCGTACAAACTATCGGCGCTTCTTCTTTTTAGCCTTTTTTTTCTTTGCCATTTTGTTTCACCTCCTCTCTTATTTTTTCGCGCGCTCCACCCCGTTAGAAGCAGACTTAGAACCAGATGGGGCTTAAGAGACAAACCGCAAGGCGCGCTCCGCGCGTACGGCTTTGATGTACCGGAAGCCGCTATCGGCTTCTAACGGGGTCCGTCATGAGCGCAAACGAATAAAAATGTAAAACATCCACTATCATTATAGCAATGTACGCTGACCTCGCGCAATGATTCAAGCGTAAAACTGTGGAAAACTTTTCTAAACGTATTAAAAATTTTATTCTTCGAGCTTGTCGAGAAGCTAAAATTTGTCTTACTTCTCAACTCCGCTACGCTCCGCTCGAAGAATAACTGATTTTTTCTACACTATCGTTATAAAAATCTCTTTTATTGTAATTTTTTAAAACAAACTGCAGTGCGTGCGCCACGTCGCGCAGAGCGCTATGCGGCGTGCGACACCGCGAAGCCCAAACAAAGTGCGGGGCGAAGTGGTGGACCTACGGGGAATCGAACCCCGCCCTCCTCCATGCCATGGAGGCGTAATACCGATTTACTATAGGCCCTTAAACTTGAGCGAGCTGCGGACCCCGCGACACTTTGTTTACAGAGATATCCAGTGCCTGTCAATATAACGGGCTTTATCGTCCAGCGGCGAGGCGGCGGCGGAGCGCTTCAATCTGTTCCATCACCAGCTTGTTGCCCGGATCTAAGCGGGCAATATGCTCAAATTCAATTTTGGCGTCTGCCAGCTTCCCTTGCCTGGCGTACAAATCCGCCAAAAACCATCGCGCGTTCGCAAAACTCGGGACCATGCGAATCGCCCTCTGGAACTGAGTTTCGGCATCCTTGTCGCGCCCCGCCTCGGCGTACATTTTACCGAGTTCAAAGGCGACTCCGACGTCCCACGGATAATACCCCTGCGCTTTCTCCATCCATGAAATCGCCTCGCGCTGCCGTCCTTGCCGATCGTAGGTGAGCGCAAGTTCAAAAATGGCTTGGCCGTATTCGGGTGCGATCTCCAGTGCGCGTCCGAGATCGTCTTCCGCCCCTTTAAGAAATTCTTTTGCAAGATCGTCCTTGCCGGTTTTGAACAACTCCTCGGCAACGAGTCTTCGGTCCCGCGCCAAATCCGTGGCTGTTCCGGCGTCCGTTGGGTCCAGAATTTCCGCCCGCTCCCCTGCCTTTACCGCTGCAAATCCCGCGCCGGGAACCGCCCGCGAAAGCGCGCGATAGACCGAGGCGAGGGTGCGCCAATTCTCGGCATTCGCGGGATCAAGGCGCGTGGCGCGCCGGGCGGTCGTGATGGCAGCTTGCACAAGCTCACCAACCGGCGCGCTGTCAACCTCGCTCGTCTTGCGCAACCTCTGAAGGAGTGCCTCAACGTGGAGCCGCGCAATGCTGTCCTCATACCATGCGAATTGCGTCGCCCGATGCAGGCGCCTCCGTGCATAGTCGTCCTCGCCTCTCGCAAGCGCAGAACGCGCGCGCGCTTCTTCCACTGCGGCCACTGCCCGCGTCCCGCCGCCAACTACCAGAACAAGTGCCAGTCCCGCCGCCACTACGAGTAGGGTTGCCAATGCTCCCCCATACTTCTTATTATCAAACGAGAGGCGCCGTGTGGCCGCGCTTCCGGCCGCGAGCAGCGCGGCAAATGTCCAAAAAAGAAACTGCGGAACGATACCGGCAGGTCCCAAAAGAAATACGGCGGCAAGCGCAACGGATGCGGCGAAAATAGCGGCGGGAGCACTCCAAGAATATGCGCGCAGTATGCGCCGTCCGCTCCCAACAAGCGTCATTGCGATGAACGTCATGAAAACCCCGGCCGCAACCATCTCCCAGCTCGGGAGACCGTGCCCAAAAGAACGAAATGCCGCAACAACCGCCGGCAATTGCGATGGCGGTTCCGCAGGCGCTTCAATAAACGGCAAACGATCAAAAATGAGCCACAACGCCAGGGTTGCGGGTATCATAGGAATCAAAAACCGACGCGGCTCGTCGCCATCTTGCAGGCGGAATGGAACGATGAGCAGCAGCGTCCCCATTCCGAGCAAAAGACTCACCCACATGATCCATGAATCAAGAACGGCCAGATATGCAACCGAGGTGAGCGCGCTCCCCATGAGGAGCGCTTTGGTTGCCGTTCGCGAGAACACCCCCCGAAACGGCGGGAGAGAGAGAATGGCGGGAGCGGCGAGGAGCATTGCCGCAAGAAATGTTCCCAGAACAAACGGAGCACCGGAGCTCATCCACGATTGGTGGAACCACAAGGCCGACTCTTCTGGTGGAACCGCAAGCCCCATGAAGCGGATGCCAAAGAATGCGAGCAGGCCGACCAGTCCGGCAGTAAGAGCGGCGGCCTCAAGCGCCAAAAAAATGCGCCGTATGTCTCTCGCCGAGGCGACGGTATTCGCTACAATCGCGTACCACAGGACAAGGGCGAGCACGGTGGCGAGCGGCCCAATTTCACCGCTGGCTCCAAACATTCCGCCGCGGAGCGATGGCGCGGAAATGGCCGCCAGAGCCGCGGCAAGCAAAAATGCCCACGCCCACAAGCCAGTAGAGGTAGACCGCACTTCAACCGCGCGCGCGAGCGCGGATTTCACAATCCAGAGAAGCAACAGAATGCCCGCGCCGATGAGCAGCGACTCCTGCTTCCAAAATTCTGCGCCTCGTGATCCGAAAGGAAGCCCCAAAAGCGGCAAAAGAAACGCAAAAATCGCCAGTCCCCAGCGGAGGGTGCTGTCAATATTTCGCACCGCCCGCGAAACGACGGGTGCTTGTGTCAGAGGAACGTAGAGATGAAAACGCGAAGCTGGCATTTCAGTAGTAGAGTATTACCTTATATATGTATGAAACTGTAGAAAAATGACCGATCCCTTCGAGAAGCTCAGGGGATAATTGGCGTTCAGGGAATAATTTTTACGCTATAAGGGGGTGGTGGTCGTACTTGTGGTTCCACCATCGGCCGGTGCGGTCGTAGTCGTTACTGTTATACCAGGATCCGTACTGGCCTGCCCCGTAGCATCCAAGCTCTGCGAGGATTGGTTCGGGGTGGCAGTAGTACCGTCGGATGTTGTCGGCGCGACAGGCGCGTCCGTCGCGGTTGTACTCGTCGTATCGCTTGTTACGGGCGTCGTACCTGCCCCACCGTCTCCGCCAAAGGCGGATCCGCCTCCGGTGGAAATTGCCCCTCCGTTCCCACCATCAATTGCCGGACCGCCCCCGCCGTCAATACTGCCGCCAGTGGTCGTACTCGGGATGATGCCGGTGGGAGTGCTAGTGGCCGTGGCCCCAAACCCAACCCGCCGCACAACTGCAATCCAGTCAAAGGTTGCGACTCCGCCGCCCCCGGCGCGTTCGCGCACCGTGAATCCGCCCGTCCCCTTCTCCGCCACATACACGCCCGGAGTTTCAGAGGTCATCGTAACAATCACACGAATGGGAATGCCGGGATCAATGATTTCAGGCAACGGCTCGGCGAACACCACGCGCGCTTCACCGCCAGAGAGTTCCGCCGAACCGGACAGTATGAACTCCGCATCCGGAGAACCGAGAGAGTACAACTTCTTCAACCCTTGCGTGGTTTCAAGCTCGGTGGCGATGGCACCGCGCGTGGTGAGGTTCCCGTCCCCATCAATCGCCCAGCGGCCGTTCGCTCCACGGATGCCGCCGACATTTACCAACGCGCGTCCGCCGAAGTCCAGCTCTCCTTCCGGCGTGAGCGTCGCGATCCCTGACAGATCCGCGCCGCTTGCAGCAGTGAGACTGGCGTTCGTCGCGGGTCCATACCCCAAAGAAACGAATACAAGGATGCTTCCAATCCCCGGACCGTCAAACGGCTCCAATGCGTATCCAATCGTACGGACTCCTCCTTGCGCCAGCGCGGCCACCCCGGCAATAGAGGAAGCCGTGAGCGGATCGCCGATTTCAATCGGCCCATTTTCTGCCGCGACCTTGACTGGCACGCGTCCGGCAAGCGCCACATTCGGCGCGCGCGGAGATCCATAATTCGCCGCTCCAAAATTCACGCCTTTGTTCGCCAGAGTTATGCCGGGACTTGTTGAAACCACCCCCAACAAGCGGCGAGCGCCGCTCACAGTTGCGAGCCGGACGACCGGTGTGCCGCCATCTGTTTTCGGCGCAGTGGAGTCAATCTCCACCACGTCCCCCGGGCCAACATCTTCGGAAGCGGCGTATTTTTCAGCGATGTCCGCGCAAGCGCCGTTCACTTCCGTGCAGTGCCCGCCGACCTCTAATTCACCTTGAACATTCACATTCCCCACAAAAGTTGATGTGCCGGTGCCGGCCATGTAGAGGGTGGCGGAGGCGGAGATACCCCCCGTCCGACTAATCGCGAATCTTTCGGTGCCGTTGTTAAAAACTAGAAACAGTTTAGCCAATGAGAGTGTATTGGTTGTATCAAAAGAATAGGCCGCGTTTGAGACGACGTCAGTGGGAGTGGAACGGAGTGAACCTGTAGCAGTGAAGGAGAGGGTGGGGTTGGTGACGGGGGTTGTAAGCCGCAGTGTTCCGGAAGAGGAGAGATTGCCGGTCGGCCCCACGCTAAATTGGGTGGTTCCATTGGAAAGGAGTCGGAGGAGGTCTG
>JBBTXB010000059.1:0-2022 GCA_038062475.1 Patescibacteria group bacterium | reverse complement strand
TTCTGGGGATGGGGAACGTGCAAGGTCGTACAAGGGTTTAATCAGTAGGTCTATTTAATAACTCAATACAAGATATATAAGTTTCCAAACAAAAGCCCTCCTTTGATTGATCTGTACCCCAAAAAATGGACACAAAAAGTGTCCATTTTTTAATTCTCTGTTACACTACATAAAAACATATGAGCAAAAGACTATTCACCCGTGAACAGATCGAATCCTTGCTGAAAAACAAGTACGTCGTCCGCGCAAGCGAGAAGTCCATAACGTACCATGCGAACTTCAAGCTTTTTGCAGTAAAACGACGCAGAGAAGGTCTTCCGCCATCGGCGATCTTTCAGGAAGCCGGATTCAACCTTGCGCTCATCGGCAAAGAAACGCCGAAATCGCTTGTAACGGACTGGCGAAGGGTGTTCGATGCAAAAGGGCCGGCAGGCCTCGAAGGAGATAATCGCGGTCGCCATTCCAAGGGGAGGCCCCCCAACTTCTCTGCCATGAGCGAGAAGGAGAAGCTGAAATATCTTGAAGCGCAAGTTGAGTATCTGAAAGCCGAGAACGCTTTTTTAGCAAAACTCCGCAAACAGAGGTTAAACTAAGGCCATATCAGAAGTTTTTGGTCATCCGGCCTCTGAAAAGCGATACGCGGCTTTTGTGCGCTATCGCCGATGTTTCGAGAAGCGGCTACTACCGCTGGCTCGAACACGCAGATGAGCTCGACAAGGATCATGGCGACTATCTGCTGATACAAGAGATATTTGACAAGGGAAAGGCGAAATATGGCTGGAGAACCATTAAAATGAAGCTGGAACGGGAAAAACGGGTGGTTATGAACTCCAAGAAAATCATTCGGATCAAGAAGAAATACGGTCTCAATACGAGAATCCGAAGAAAGAATCCCTACAAAGCAATCATGAAAAAGACCCAAGAACACCGCACCTTCCCGAACCACCTCAATCGCCAGTTTGTTCAAAACATCCCGCATCGCTTCTTCGGTACTGACATCACATATATTCCATTCAATCACCGCTTTGCCTACCTTGCCATCGTGAAGGATATCGCTTCAGGAGAGATTGTTGCATGGCATTCATCGCAATATGTTACGATGGAGCTTGTGCTTACGATGATCGGGCAAATGAACCGATATCCGGGTGCGCTCATCCATTCCGATCAGGGATTCCACTACACCAACCCGGCATACATTGAAAAAGTGAACATGCTTGAAATGATGCAGTCCATGTCCCGCAAGGCGAATTGCATCGACAATGCGCCCATAGAATCGTTCTTCGGGCATTTCAAAGATGAGGTTGATTACAAGGACGCGAAGACATTTGAGGAATTGCGTCGGCTCATTGACAACTACATTCGCTACTACAACCACGAACGAGCTCAGTGGAGCAAAAAGAAAATGACCCCGGTGGAGTACCGGGATCATCTGTTGCGGTTTTCCGCAGCATAGCGGTTTTTTATTCGTGTCTACTAAATGGGGTACAGATCAGATAGGAGGCTTTTTTCTTCAAACCTATAGTGCTATCCGCTCTTAATAAGATTCGGGGGTGTTCTTCCTTCCAAAGCCTCAATGATATTCTTTGCGGCAAGTTCCGACATGGCTTGACGCGTTTCTTCGGTTGCTGACGCAATATGAGGAGTCAGTATCACATTCTCAAGTTCGGCAAGGCCGGGTGCCAGATGCGGCTCGTTCTCAAATACATCGAGTGCGGCCCCGCGGATGGTTCCCGCTCGCAGCGCCTCAACTAACTCCGCCTCATCTACAATCGGCCCGCGAGACGTATTGACGAGATACGCGCTTTTTTTCATCAGATTCATGCGCCGCGCATCCACGAGATGCCGTGTTTCGGGAAGCAGAGGCACGTGAATTGAAATAAAATCAGCTTCCCGAAAAATATCGTCAACTCTCACGCGAAATTCAGCACGATATTCTTTTTCAAACGCTTCATTCCGCTTCACGTCGTAATATAGTACGCGCATATCGAAGCCACGAAGTGCGTGATGCGCCACCCGCGATCC
>JBBTXB010000058.1:0-1178 GCA_038062475.1 Patescibacteria group bacterium | reverse complement strand
TGTAAATCTATTTTTTAGACAGGTTCTAGTGTATATTGTTTTGCGTATATGCGACAAATGCCCGAACATCCATATCGCGCAGGCCCATCAGAGGAAGAGATACGGCGGATGGAAGCCGAGCGGCGTTTCAGGGAGATAGAAACCCGCAGCGAAGAGTATGCGCGACTTTTTGATCGGCAGGTGGAGACGCTTATTGAGCGCGGGTATGCGGAAGCTGCAGACATGACGCAGGACCGGTTCAAGCAACTATTCGCGACGCTCAAAAGAGAAGCTCGCGATCTGGCTGCGACTGGTCCAGAGATAAAAGAAGGACATATTCCGTTTGTAATTGTCCTCCGAGAAAGATTGCTATCGCTTGAGAAAAAAATTCCGCTCATGGAGTTTGATGGAAAGAAAGGATATACCGTAATTAATCTCTCGGAATTTGAAACTGCCAAAGGCGTGGAAATTCCAGATTCGCTCGCCTATCTCATTGTTGATGTAGAGAATGGAAAAGCCATGAAGAGGAGACCTCCTGCTGAGGCAGTAAAACAATTCAAAAAAGAAGGACGTTCTCCGCTCACCGCCGAAGAAGGAGTCGCCATTGTTACTCAATACCCGGAAATTCTTAAAGACCATTACCTGGACTTGCCTGGCTCTCGCCGCGGCGCCGACAAGGTCGCGAATTTGTGGCTCGACGATGGCAAGCCGAAGCTCGGCCGGGACTACTCGGACAACTCGAGTTCGAAGTGGGGCTCGGCCTCCTGCGGTAGTAGAGTTGGACCATAAAGAAAGCATCTGAAGTGAGAAAAAATTCTTTATTTTTTGCATATATGCGCCGAACGCCTGAAAATCCATATCGGGAAGCTCCCTCGGAAGAAGAGATACGGCGGATGGACGCCGAGCGGCGTTTTAGGGAGATAGAAACCCGCAGCGAAGAGCATGCGCGACTTTTTGATCGGCAGGTGGAGACGCTTATTGAGCGCGGCTATGCGGAAGCTGCAGACATGACGCAGGACCGGTTCAAGCAACTATTCGCGACGCTCAAAAGAGAAGCTCGCGATCTGGCTGCGACTGGTCCAGAGATAAAAGAAGGACATATTCCGTTTGTAATTGTTCCCAGCGAAAAACTGCTCTCTCTTTCGAAAAAAATTCCGCTCATGGAAGTGGACGGTAAAAGGGGATTTACCACCCTTGAT
>JBBTXB010000057.1:0-8274 GCA_038062475.1 Patescibacteria group bacterium | reverse complement strand
CATCATAGCGGTCTCGATCAATGACGCGGTAACCCTAATTGCTGCAATCGTAACAGACGATAACAAAAATCAGGAGATCGTCTATCCGCCTCTGGCGAAAGCGGACAGACGTGCCGATATCAATTCGTGCAAAGCGCACTTAACTATTGCTCCCCGCCACAAAGCCAGTCGTCCAAGAGAGCTGGAGACTATACCCGCCCGAGGGGCGATCAATGTTTAAGACGTCGCCGATGACATAGAGATTGGGCGCCAGGCGCGACTGCATTGTTTTGAAGTTCACTTCTTTGAGCGCCACGCCGCCCGAGGATACAACCGCTTTATCAGCGCCGAGCAAACCTTTGACATGGAGCGGGATGGCCTTCGCGAGCGCAACTAATTTTATCCGGTCCTCGCGCCGCACGCTATGGTTGGCCGTCTCGCCATTTATATTGGCGAGTTCGAGCAACGCCCCGACGAGCGCCGCAGGGATAAGCTTACGAAGCGTGTTTTTCAACTTCTTATTGCTCTCGGCAATGAGGAGTGTCTGGAGCTCGCGCTTCAGCGCGCCGGAATCAAGTTTGGGAAATAGATCAAGCGCGATCGTGACTTCGCCGTATTGTAACATCTCACCGACCTCTTTGCTCATGTTTAAGACTGTCGGCCCACTAATGCCGACATGCGTAAAAAGCAGCTTGCCTTCTTGTCCGCCAGAGGACTTCGACGGTGAGCTCCCTTCGGTCTGATCACTCAGGGTCGAAGACAGTCGAACCGCGGATCCGCCTTTGGCGGAAACCTCTTGCTTCTGACCGTTTTGCCCCTCGACATACTCGGGACTTTGAAACACGGTGAGTTTAATATCTTTAAGCGTCACTCCGCTTATTTTTTTTGCCCACGCATCGGTGAGCGCGATGGGTACGAGCGCGCCGCTTGTATCAATAATCGTGTGGCCGATTTTTTTAAGCCATATAAATCCCTCGCCGCTTGAACCGGTTTCCGGGCGTGAAGCGCCTCCGGTAGCAACAACGCATGACTGCGCCCTTATCTCTGTTGTGTCTTTCAGTCGGATACTCACGTGCTTTGTAACCGCATCCAGAGAGAGGCCTGTAACCGCAGCGCCGGTTTGTATCCGCACATCGCCCTCTTTCATATAACGAACTAGTACGTCCCACACTGACTGCGCCTTATTTGAAACGGGGAATACTCTCCCCTCCGCCTCAACTTTCGTCGCCATCCCGCGGCGATTAAAAAAATTGAGCGTGTCCTGAACGCTAAACTGCGAAAAGGCGGAGAAGAGAAACTGGCCATTGCCTTTATACTGTGCGAGCATCGTACGGATCTCGATCTTCCCATTGGTTACATTGCACCGCCCGCCGCCGGTCGCGAGAAGCTTTTTGCCAAGCGTTGGATTCTTTTCCAGCAACAAAACCGAGCGGCCGCGCTCCGCCGCCCTACCCGCCGCCATCATCCCTGCCGGACCGCCGCCAATAACTACGACGTCCCAAACCGTATCCGCCTTTTTGTTCGCTTTCATAATTTATATTTTCCGAATTCGTATACAAAATATACGAAATCAAAAAGCCGCTCTCATGATGAAGGCGGCTTTTTGCGCAACGCTTATGCGCGCGATACGTTTGTGGCGGAAAGGCCTTTTTCACCTTCAACGACTTCAAAGGTGACGGCATCGCCAACCCTCAATTCGTCAAATGTAACGCCCCTCAATTCTTTGGAGTGGAAAAACAGATCCTTTGTCTCGCCTTCGCGAGAAATGAATCCGAATCCCTTGCCCGTAAGAGTCTTGATAGTTCCGTTCATGTGATTGTTTTTATGAATTAATCCTACCCAGAAACTCGACTCTGTTTCCGTGTCTTGATCATTATACTAGTTTATCAATCGTATTTTGTCAAATGGGCTCCCCCGCCGTCGGCTTTTGTACCCCGCCACTCCATAAGTCCCAACTTTACCAGACGCGCTCTGATGGCTCCGCTTTTTCTACCAAATGTTTCTCCGAGACCGGAAATGGACAAACCGTTCGCGAAGAGGTCCTTCAACTTTTCGTCCTGCGCCTTGTCCCACGGACGGTAAGCGTTCGGGTGCTTCTCCCTGATTTTCCCAAAACTCGTTCCACTTCCGTTTTTCTTGCTCCCGGATGTCGAGCGTGCGAAGATATTTTTTCCTCCGCAGGCGACGATGAAATTCTCATGCATTTTTGCAAGTTCGGTGGGTGGAATTTTTGCAAACGCCATTTCGGCTTCTTCTGACGCCGCGCGGAATGATTCGTCTTTGCCAACAATTTCCGGATGTACTTGAAACGTACGCTCGTTCCATCCAAGAAGATGAAGGCCGGAGAGCCTTCGGATCCGCGAGAGAGCGACGTAGCCCTGCCCGAATTCAAAAACTTGAGAGAGATCCATCACCGCCTCGTCCAAGCTCATCCCCTGACTCTTATGCACCGTGATCGCCCAGGCAAGACGAAGCGGCAGTTGCATAATTCGCGCGCGTACCTTGCCGTTCTCTTCCACCTTCCAGTCCATCGGGCCGACTGCAATCCGCCTTCCGTTTCGCGTCTTTACAATCGGATGGCCGCTCGATTTATCAAAGTCCAAAACGGTACCGAGCGTACCGTTCACGAATCCTTCCTTCGGATTATTCTTCGTAAACATCACCGCCGCGCCGACTTTGAGACACAGCCTCTCCGGCGAAAGGCAACCCTTTTGAAGCGCGGCAACGAGCGTGTCACGACCAAGCGAGGACATGGCAAATGCGTGCAGCTCACCCGGGAGCTTGGCGAGCGTTTCATTATTGACGCGATCCACGTCGGCATTATGCGAAAAAAGTTTCGGCGCGCCATCCGGCGCATGACGGTGCTCTATTTTCCGCGTTTCAATATGGCGCAAATGATCGCCGCCGAAAGCGTTGCTTCTAATCGCCGAAAGTATGGAAAGAAAATCGCGATCGTCCTGTCGGTGCTGCTCGGTGAGGTAGCAGACGACTGGGTTCGCCCGCGCCCACGCGGAGGCGCTGTAAGCGAAACGGGCCGGTGGCTCTTTCATGAGCACGGCTTGCCCGTTTTTTTCCGCTTCTGTTTTCATAATCGGCGGCAGTTGGAAAAAATCGCCGACAAGGACTACCTGTATGCCGCCGAACGGCTCCGGGCTCCGCTTGATTTCGCGACAGACAGCGTCAACCATAGCGAGCATCTCGGGAAGAAGCATTGACACTTCGTCTATGATAAGAATTTTGGCGCGCAGGACGCGCTTCGCGACGTATTCGGTTGAAGCGATTTTATCAAGATCGTACTTGGTGAGGTTTGTTTTAATCCCCACGCCGCTCCATGAATGAATGGTCATGCCGCCAATGTGTGTCGCGGCAATGCCGGTTGAAGCCGTAATCGCCGGCTCAACACCTCGCTCGCGCAGGTACGCCACATACTCATTCACCGTATGCGTCTTTCCGGATCCGGGTTCGCCCGTCAAAAACACGTTCGCGCCGGATTTCAATATTCTAAGCGCTTGGTCTTGGGTCATAGTGTTTAATTATTCTACGCTTACCTCTATTCTCCTATTCCCTCCTTCGCTAAAGCTGTGGCGGACGCGTCTAAATCAATTATTTCGTCTATCCGAATTTGAGAAACAAAATCTGGAATATGCGAAACCATCACCATCGCGCCCTCGTAGCGATCAAGCGCTTTGGCAATGACGGGCAAATGCCTGAAATTAATGTGGTTCGTGGGCTCGTCTAAGATAAGCAGTCCCGGCCGCATCAGCACTAACCGACAAAAAGCCAATAATCCTTTTTGCCCTTCTGATAAAGCGCTGATTTGATTAGAGAGAATTTTTCCATCCAGCAAAAAACCGGCGGCCGTGGATCGCAAAATATGCTCGTCGAAGACTGCCATGACTTCCTTAAGCGCGTCAAAGGCTTTTTGCTCAAAATTAAAATTACCAAAATCTTGCTTGTAATACCCGATTACGGCGTCTTTGGAAACGGTAAACGCGTCTGACTTGTACCCCTCGGGGTACGTGCCGGAGACAAGTTTTTCTAAAAGCGTGCTTTTGCCAATGCCGTTGGGGCCGGAGACAAGTATGTGCGAATTCTTGCGAACGACCAGATTTGATTTTTTCTCCGCCCGCTTGTTGTTTTTAATAGCGGGAATGGAAGCGAAGGTGATAATCTTACCGTCAAAATGAACGTCAAACTGTTGCGCGGGTATGGTGAATTCGCGAATGGTTTTATCTTCCTGCCTGACACTGACAATATTTTCCTCGGCTTCTTCCGCCGCTTCGCGCATGCGTTTGGCAACGGCGCGCAGTTTGCCGCCCTTGTGCGCGAACACCTCGGCTTGCATGCGTTTTTCTTTTATCTGCGTCTGCATACGGGCGTTTTGCAGGTTTTCCCGCTCAATACGGTTTTTTATCTCTTCCACCACGTCGTAATAATTACCCGTATATTGCTCCACGGTGCGGGTAAACACGTCCAGATATAATACGCCGTCGGAAAACGCGTTCAAAAAATCCGCGTCGTGCGATATTACCAGGCAGGTTTTTTCGTACATCATTAAAAAGCCGGTTAAATTTTCTATCCCCTGCTGATCCAAATTGTTGGTGGGCTCATCGAGCAAAAGAATATCCGGATTTTGGATAAGTGCGTGCGCCAAAAGAAGCCGGGCTTGCTCGCCGCCGGAAAACTCGTTGATTTTTTTATCAAGCGGCAGGGCAAGATGCACGATCTCGAATACGTCCTTAATGCGTTTATCCAGATTGTATTTTTCTTCGACAAAGGCCGCGGCAAAATATTCACGCACCGTTTGGCCGTGCGCCTCTTTGGACATAACTTGGCGGGCAATGCCAATAGTGGCGTCAGGGGGCGTTGTAAAAACATTGCCGCTTGTCGGCTTTAGTTCGCCGGTAATCAATTTAAACAGAGAGCTTTTACCCGCGCCGTTTTGTCCCATCACGGTAATGCGGCTTCCGGTACGCACCGAAAAACTGGCTCCATCAAGCAATCGCTTGTCGTGCTCGTACTCAAAGCTTACGTCGGAAAACCTTAAAATTACGCTGTCGTTTCCCATAGTTTAAAAATAATCCCGCCTTGGCGGGACAAAATATAACTAGGCAATCATACGATTTTTAAAGCGCTCTGTCAATGGAGGCGGGCTATGCTATTTTAATAATTTTATACTCAACTTCTTTTTTGCCTAATTGAATTTTTACACTGCTCCCAATGCGCCGACCAATGAGCGCTGATCCTATGGGAGAGTTGTGGGATATTATACCCCTAAGCGGATCGGCCTCGGAAGATCCGAGGATCTGATAGCTTTTTTGTTTGCCACCCGTAACGATAGTTACCGTATGCCCCAATTGGACGGTTCCATCATTCTTTTGATGCTCAATAATCACGGCGCGTCTTAGGAGATCCCCTATGTCCAGAATGCGCTGGTTCATTCCACGCAATCTTCCCTTGGCAATTTGATAGGCGGCATTTTCCGAAAAATCCCCCATCTGCGCAAGCGTTTGCACCTCTTCCGCAACACGCGGACGGCTTTTTTTTAATCGTTCAAGCGCATTGGTAAGTTCTTCAAACTTTTTTTGCGTTATACGCGGATCAACTTTTAAATGGGTATATTTTCCCGACTTTCGTATTGGAACTCTCATAGCGTATCTTTTCTAACTTTTCTTTTCTCGATAATTTTTTAATTCTCCGTTCTTCCCGGGAAGCAGCCGATTGATTACGAAATTTTTTTGCGTACACCAGCTTGACCGGCCTTCGTGACCGCGTATATTTTGCGCCGCGCTTTGAGGAATTGTGCTCCACTACCCTTCGACGCAAATGTATGGCAATGCCCGTATACAACGTATTATCAGCACACTCAAGAATATAGAGATAATACATAAGGATTCTTACGAAAACTTCTGGACACAGTTGGGGAGGTAGGATTCGAACCTACGAGTGGCGGCTTTCCCGCACTAGACTCGGGGGGATGGATTCGAACCATCGTAGCAGGCTTCAAAGGCCTGAGTCCTACCGTTAGACGACCCCCGAGTGCAGTGCGGGACTTCGCTGCGAGCCGCGCGCCAGCCGATGCCTTACAACCTGATGAGCGAGCGAAAACGAACAGTATTCGTTTTCCGAGCGAGGATAGGGTGTATCGAGCGCGGCGAGATACCGCTTGTACCCCGTACGGGGTACTTGGCTACTCCCCAACCGTGTCCAGAACGACTGCTCAATATCCAACAAAAAACCCGCTTTTCGTTTACGGAAGCGGATTGCAAGAGAACTATACCTTCAAATATCGGCGCATGGCAAGGGATTCGGCGAAGAGGACCAGCACCCAAGTGCCGAGGAGTTCCGCGCCGAAAATGAACAGCGCATGCTCCCGGAAATACCCCGCGAGCGAAAAAGTCGTGCCCTCAAAAAATCGCGCGACGGACGGGTCTGCCGCCCCCGCGCCCGCGAGAACGAGCGCGGCGGTCGCCGCAACCGCTATAACGCTCCACAGCAATCCCTCCAAGAAAAATGGCGCGCGGATAAACGCGCTTGATGCCCCTACGAGCCGCATGATCCCTATCTCTTCCCGTCGCGTGTACACCGCGATGCGGATGCTGTTGGTGACGATGAGGAGCGCAATCAACGCAAAGACCGCGGAGATCGCGAAGCCAAAGTGTTCCACCCGACCGGCGATCGTATTGATCCTCCCCACTACCGCGCGGTAGTCGTCAAAATTCTTCTCGTCAATATAGTCCTGATATGCCGGCTGCTCTATCGCCCGCATGATTACGGGGTAATGATCGGCGCTCGCGGCCTGAATAATGAGTGCGGAACCCAGTGGATTCTGCCCGATCTCCGTTAGCGCGCCGACGACAAGCTCGTCATCCGTATGCCGGTCGCGGAACGCGGCGAGCGCGGCATCCGCAGAGACATAGCGCACCGCCCGCACCTCCGGCATGTTCTCCAATGACGAACGGATGTTCTTAACGATGCCCTCCCCCACCGCGGGCTTGAAGTACACGGAGACGTCCACGCGCGATTCAATCGCTCGCACCGCCGTGCCCGCAAGGACATTCACCGCCAGCAGGAGATTCACGGAAACAAGCGCGAGCGCCAAAATACTCGCCGTTATCATGGAGATCCAAAAATTTCGGCGGAAATTCTGCAGGGCGAATTTAATGACGCGCATGAGTGCAACCATAATTTAGTACGTAGAAGGTAGAAGGTAGAAGGTAGAATGCGACGGACGGCCGGTCTACGTTCTACATACTACGTTCTACCTTCTCATATATGATATCTTCCTTCCTCGTGATCGGAGACGATAGTCCCATGGTCCAGAGTGACCACCCGCTTCCGGAGCGAGTTCACCACTTCCCGATTGTGCGTGACGAGGACGACGGTGGTGCCGAAGTCGTTGATTCTGCACAGGAGATCAATCACTTCCCGCGTATTGATGGTGTCCAGGTTTCCTGTCGGCTCATCGGCGACCAATATCTTCGGCCCATGGACGAGCGCGCGGGCGATCACCACGCGCTGCTTCTCCCCGCCCGAAAGCTCGCGGGGATACCGCTCGGCATTGTGGTCAATACCCACAATGCGCAAAACCTGCGGGACGACCGCGGCGATTCGCGCTGGAGCGGCGCCGCACACCTCAAGCGCAAAGGCGACATTCTCAAACACTGTTTTCTGCGGAAGTAATTTGTAATCCTGGAAAACCACGCCAATCTGCCGGCGCAAAAGCGGAATATCCGACGGCCGGGCATGGGCGACATCCCAATTGCCGATGGAGATGGAACCTTTGGTCGGCCGCTCTTCGGCGATCATGAGCTTGGCGAGCGTTGTCTTTCCCGTACCGCTCCGACCGACGATAGAGACGAATTCTCCGGCGCGGATATGGAGGTTTACGTTCCGAAGGGCCACGATGTCCGGGGGGTAAATTTTGGTAACGCCTTTGAAGTGGATCATACCCAGTATATCAACTTCGACTTTTGGCCAAATTGATGATTAGTCGAGAACAAGAGGGTAAAGATGTCATAACGCGTTTAATCGAAGAGGATCCGTTATCGAGCACTCATCGTGATGAGTGCTCGATGGTCGAAGTTGTATTACTGGGCATGGAAATATAGTATAGCATGCTCACATGAACGCAAAAGAGGTTCTCGCGAACCTCTTTTGCTTTAATCTTCCCAAAGCCACCTCTAATTCGTCCGAAGGTAAATCCCGTTAGAAGCTCACACGGGGTATTAGACCCCGTATTCGCCACTTTGTTTAAGCATTCATCCCCGTGGCAAGCCACGGGGTATTCTGCTT
>JBBTXB010000056.1:0-6194 GCA_038062475.1 Patescibacteria group bacterium | reverse complement strand
TGCGGAACGTGTTTAGTCTCGTATTTCAGATCCATCAAAAGTTCGGCGTCCTTTCCGCGCTCGGGATCGTTGAGGTCGCCGCACGATTTGCGGCCGTGGTTGTCTTTTGGCGGTTCTCCGCGCTTACTATCCAGACCGCGCTTCTTTCTTATGCAATCGCGGCCGTCGTCCCGATTCTTGTGGCGGTGCCATGGATCATGAAGACGCTTGCATATTTTCGGCAAGCTCCGCCCGAGCCGGGCGGAGTCATGTGGCCGATCCTCGCACGCCATGGAAAGTGGCAGATGGGTTTGGACATCGCCTCAAGCATGATCAGTAATGTCAAATACTGGCTCATCAAGATTTTCTTGAGCACCGAGGCCGTCGCCGTGTTTAGCGTCGCCCAAAGTATGTATTCCGCCGTCGCCTCCCTCCTGCCTTTAAAGTCAGTTATGTTTCCCATCATTGCCGAGCACAGCGGAGATATTCCCGTCATGCGAGCGTTAGTGCAGCGTTCCACGAAGTACTCGTTGGTTTTTTATTTCGGATTGCTGATTTTTTCCGTACTCATTGCGCCGCCGTTTATCGCCATATTTTTCCCCAAATACCTCATAGGGATCTTCATATTTCAACTTATGGCACTGCGCCTGCCGCTGAACGCCTTCTCCATTTCCCAAGCGCCACTCCTCGTAGTGCTCAAGGAGCAGCGGTATCTTTTTTTCCTCTCGCTTGTGAATGCCGCTTCAATGCTTTTGTTCTTGCCCCTGCTCATGGCTACGTTTGGGCTTCCGGGTGTCGTCATTGAATGGCTTATCACCGTGCTTATCGTGATCGTGCTCCGTGAAATCTTTTTGCGGCGGAAGCATCAGCTCGCCTCAGTAAGCATTAAGTCGTTTTTCACCATTGACCAGTACGATCATATGCTCGTGCGCCGCATTATTGAGAAATTGCGCTTGTCAAAGCTGGCCCGCCCCCTATTGCCAAGTGAGCGAGCGGAGAGCAAATAAGTTTGCTCTCCCGAGCGAGCGCGGGCAACAAAGGGTGAGAGACTCGCCGTCTAGGCAGATTCCTCTTCGAGCGAAGCTATTGAGTCCATGGCTTGCCTTCGGGCTAATACCCTTTATAATTGCTAGATCTTATGTATCAGAAGGAAGAAGTCCAATGCATTCTTTGTCAGAGCGGCGAGACGGAGGTGTTCAACGAGTCTGCGACAGAGTCCGTGCATAACCGCAACGTCATCTGCAAGCGCTGCGGACTTATTTTTATAAGCCCGCGTCTGCGCGAGGAGGACTATCTTCGCTATTACGAACACGGCGACTATGTAAAAGATCACTACGGATTGAAGACCGAGCAGGATGTGGATGAGGTCATCCGCTGGCGTGGCCGCCGCGCAAAAGAGAAGATATCCTGTTTTCCCGACCTGTTTTCATCCGGCAAAGATGTGCTTGAAATCGGCGCCGGTACCGGAGTTTTTTTAAACGAACTGGCGACACGATTCGGGTCGCGAGTTTTTGGAATTGAGCCGTCTCGCCAGTTTGCCGACATTGCTCGAAAGCGTTTTGGACTGGAAATCTACGAAGGAACGCTCCGCAGCTATAACGAAGAATACGGAACCCGTCGGTTGTTTAATCTCATCGTCATGGATCAGGTGCTGGAGCATCTCTACGATCCGCTCGATGCGCTCACGAAAGTCCGCTCCCTTCTTCAAAAAGATGGTTTTGTTTACATCGGCGTACCAAATATCGCCAACCCCAAGCATCCGCGAGACGAGTTCTTTATCGGTCCGCACATTTACACTTTTAATCCGTGGACGATCATGCTTCTTCTGTGGCGCGTGGGACTGAAAATCGTGCGCCTGCAAGCGCCGGAGGCATCGCCGATGTATCTCATGGCAACTCCTTTGGAGAATTCCGTACCCATGTTTCCGTTAAAAGACATCCCGGGCCCTTTTTCCGCCGCAGAGTTGGCGCGAAGAATTGACGATTTCGGCAAACAGACGTACACTGGAGCGTCATGAGTCCCGTTAGAAGTCCTTGTACCCCGTACGGGGTACTTGTACCCCGTAAGGGGCACTTGGCAGAAAATTTAAATAAATTTTCTGCAGGGTCAAAATCAAAGGGAAACAAATAGATAATCATACTTATTTTGTTTGTCTCGTCTAATCAAAAACAGACTTCTAACGGGATGAAAACGATTTTCATCACTCTTTCGCGCGGCGCGATTGCCCGGAATATTTTCCATACCGATGTCTATCGCGTGCTCCGTGAGGCGGGCGTGCGATTGGTTTTTTTAACAACCGCCTGGAACAACGAGGAGTTTACCCGCGCCCTTTCCGCTCCCAACGTTTTTTTTGAACCGCTCCCGCGCGCCAAGTGGGGGATTCTGGACGTCGCGCTCATCGGACTCGCAAAGGGCCTTATTTACAATCGGTCAACTGAACTCGTGGATCGGTACGGTATTTACAGCATTCGGGAGGCAAACTATCTCCGGTACCTTTTGAAAAGATTTTTTTTCGCACCGTTAAGCAGATTCCGTTTTTTGCGCACCGCGCTCCGGTTCGTTGACCAGCGCCTCACGCTTGATCACGCTCTCATCCCTGTCTTTGAAAAATACAAACCGGACCTCGTGTACTCAACGAACCCATCCGAGTCAGACGACGCTACTGTTTTGAAATGCGCCAAGCACTTGGGTGTTCCGACGGTAGAGATGCCCAAGAGTTGGGACAATCTGTCCAAGTTGAGCTTTCGTTCCAAGGCCGACACGCTTCTCGCGTGGAGCGAGTACGTGAAGGATGATGCGATGAAGTTTCAGGATTATGCTCCGAACGAAATTCGCATTGTCGGCATTCCGCATTTTGACATCTATGCTCGGAAAGAACCGCCTATGAGCCGCGAAGACTTCTTTCGAGCAATCGGCGCTGATTCGAATAAACGCCTGCTTCTTTTCGGTTCTGAAGGGAAGGTGAGCGCCAACGACGCCGACATCGTGGAGACAATCATCGGCTTCATGAAGAAGCACGAACTTGCGAAAGAATGCCAGCTTTTCATTCGGCCGTATTTTTCTTTTTCGGGCGATGAAAAGAAGTTTACTCGTTTCAATGGAGTTCCGGATGTGATCATTGACCGATGGTTCAAGCCGAATAACGCGTTTTACGACCATTGGGACTATTCGCGCGAGCAATATGAATTTATGGCCAATCTCCTTCGTCACTCGGACATGATGGTCACCTCAATGTCAACGCTCACGCTTGATGCCAGCGCCAACGATCTCCCCGTGGTGAACATTGCCTATGATGGGTATGAGACGAAGCCGTACGGGGAATCCATGACCCGCTATTATGATTCCGAACACTATTGGCGCGTTGTGGAAACCGGTGCGCCGTGGCTCACGCGCAATGCGCAGGAACTGAAAGAGGCGATTAACGCTTACCTTACGAACCCCTCAATCCGCCGAGACGGGCGGCGTAGGCTCGTTGATTATTTTTGCGCGCCACTTGATGGCCGCGCCGGAGAGCGGGTTGCACGCTTCCTGTTGGAGCGCGCCGGCGCGAGGCTAACATGAAAACTATTTTTTTCATTTTTAGCAGAGGCATTGTTGCGCGCAACATTCTGCGCACCGATGTATTCCGTATATTGAAAGAGCGGCCCGATGTGCGCATGGCGCTCTTTGTGCCGCGGAACATCCCTGATTATTTCCGGGAAGAGTGCGCGCATCCGCGCGTAGTTCTTGAAGAGTCCGACGATCTTTCATACGGAATATTCCGTAGAAAAATTTTTGAACCGCTACTGCAAAACACCGTTTACACCGCGACTTCAAAGTTCATGAATCGGTATTCGGGTCGCGCGCGCCGCAAGAGCCACCGCTTTTTGACCTACTGTTTTCTCCATGTCCTCTACACGATTTGGAGTCATCTCCCGTTCTTGAAGCCGATATTTCGGTTTCTGGAGTACCACCTCTTTCCCGACCGCGTGTTCGACCCCTACTTTGAGAAATATAAACCGGACCTCGTTGTTGCCACGACCGTGATGTCTAAGCGGGATATTGCTATGATGAAAGCTGCACGGCGGCACGAAGTCCCGACCGTCGGGCTTACACGCGGCTGGGATAACCTGGATCGGCTGTTCATGCCGTTCGTTCCGGGAAAGCTCGTCGTACAAAACACGCTCATGAAAGAGCGCGCGGTGCGTCTCCACGCCATTCCCGCAGAACGGATATTCGTCGCTGGCCTACCGCAGTTTGACATCTACCGCGACCAAAGCATCTACAAACCGCGCGACGAATTTTTGCGCGGACTCGGATTAGATCCGGCGCGAAAAGTCATCCTCTACGGCTCGGAAGGGCAGTGGGCGCCGAACGACGAGGCGATCGTGCGGATCATCTATCGCATGATCGCGAACGATGAACTCATGGCGCCGTGTTCGCTCATCATTCGTCCGCATTTCTCCGACGTGTACGAGCACCGCTTTGATGAGTTCAGGGATAAGCCGAATGTATTCCTTGAGCACGATTTCCGCCTGTCAAAGTTTTTTACGGACATGTGGGATCCTTCCCGCGAGGAGATGGTGCGGCTGGCCAACGAATTTAAGCACATGGACCTTCTCATCACCTACATCTCAACGATCGTCCTTGAGGGCGCCATCTTTGATAAACCCGTCATCAATATAGATTTCTACGCGGACGATGAACCGGATCGGGGACCGTATTTCGGCCGGTGGTACGGTGCGTCGCACTATCAGGATATACTTAAGACTGGCGGGGTGCGGCTGGCGAAAAGCGCGGAGGATTTGAAGCGGCTTATCAATATGTATTTACTGAAGCCCGAGACTGACCGAGGAAAGCGCAAACAACTAGTGGAGACAATGTGCGGAGCGATTGACGGCCGCGCCGGAGAGCGGATCGCGAATTTCATTCTTCAAGAACTAAAAACATGAAGCTTGAAGCATGAAACCTGAAGCACAAAATATAAAACGTGAACACGCCTACCTTTCATGCTCCATGCTTCATGTTGCGTGTTTCATGACGATATGACATCTATGCCAAGCATTAAAGAACTGCGCGCCATCTGCCAGACAAGCGAGGCGTCACCGTCGTTGATGAGCCAGAGCATAATGGGAAAGTTTAACCGCGTATTCTCCATCTACCTCACCTGGATTTTTATTCGGCTGCCGTTTACGCCCAATCAGATTACGGTATTTGGAACGGTCGTGTACCTCCTTGGGGCGGGACTATTTTTGAAATATCAATTCGCTTGGAATCTCGCGGGGGTGCTGCTGATCGTTCTCTCGTTTTTGATTGACGCAGTGGATGGAGAACTCGCGCGGTATCGGAAGATGGTCGCTGGCGGTGGCGTGGGCGGGGTTTATGTGGAGCCAGTCTCTCACGACGTGCAGTATGGATGGGTGTTTCTGCCCATTGCAATGGGAAGCTTCTGGGAAACCGGATCGGTATGGCCGCTTGTTGCGGGTTTCGCTGCAACAACAAGCAAACTGCTCTTTCGGCTCTTGGAGTTTCGCTACAATGTGCTTCTCCGTTTTTGGGCCGAGCGGAAAGGAGAAACGTACGGCTTGGTTCCGGCTCCGCAAACGACTCCGAAGACGCTCCAGTATTTTGTGTTTCGGAATTTTTTTACCGGCACCGGTCTCACCACGATGCTGCTCATCGCGGTTCTCGTTCGCCGCGTTGATTTTTTTCTGTATTTCTATGGGGCCAGCTTTTTCGGGTTATGGTTGCTCCTTTTGGGAAAGCAGTGGATGAAGATTCAACGAAAATTAAAAGAGGAACATCATGCCCCCACACCAGTTACGCACCGTACGCAGACATGAGAATGTTTAGCCGTCGTATATTATGGAACACGATTTTAGGCTTTTAAGAAAATGTGCGCTTTGTGGCGTTTCGCGCCAAAGTGCGCAACTGGTGTGGGGGTATGCGCAGCAATAAACAACCGACGGCGCTTGTGGTCGGCTTCGGTTCCATCGGCAAGCGTCATGCGGCGAATCTGCGGAAACTCGGCGTTCGCGATATTATTTTTTTGCGCCACGCGGCCCGCGGGCGTCTTCCCGCGAATCATGTGACAAGTATTTCGGCCGCGCTCGCGCGGAAACCGGATTTTGCCGTAATTGCAAACCCGACGAGTCTTCATGTTCCAGTCGCGCAAAGGATCGCGCGCGCCGGCGTTCATCTCTTTATTGAAAAGCCGCTCTCTCATAGCATGGCCG
>JBBTXB010000055.1:0-6007 GCA_038062475.1 Patescibacteria group bacterium | reverse complement strand
TACCCCGCAGGAATGTATGGGGGTTCATAAATATTTAAATCAAGGTGTCGGGACAGTTACAATCCCGCCCCAAGTCAAACGGCAATTATTCTTGATTCGGGAACGGAAAGCCCCCATCCCTCCGCCAGCTGGCGGAGCCAGTCATCCCGATTGGTCTCCCGCAGAGGAGCCAATCGGACTACGGGACGGGGCAGGCCGAAGGCGTATCGCGCGAAGTCTGTCTTAAATCGAGTAGTCAGTCGGACTTGGAGCGGGATGTACTGACTCGAAATTTACTAAGAAGCTGAACGTATGACTATCACCTGGTTGGGCCTTTCCTGTTTCCGCTTGCAGATGAAGTCGGGGAATACGGATGTCGTGCTTGTTACCGACCCCTTTGATCCCGCGAAGACGGGATTGCGATTGCCGCGAAATTTGGGAGCGGACATCATTACCACCTCATCATTGGATGCCCTCCACGGGCATACGAGCGTCGTCTCCGGACCCAGCGATGGCAAGCCGTTTGTTGTGAACGGTCCGGGAGAATATGAGGTGAAAGGAGTGTTTGTTACCGGCATCAGTTCGGGGGCGGCGACGCGGGGAACGCTCTATCGTATTACCGCCGAAGAGATGCGCGTGGTGCATTTGGGCGCTCTCGCGGCCCCGTTGACGCCCGAAGACATAGACCGGCTGGGGGACATAGACGTGTTGCTTGTTCCTGTGGCAGGAACGGGCGGTTTTAGCGCCAAGGAGATGGCGAGCGTAGTTTCCTCCATTGAACCTCGGGTCGTCATTCCCATGCACTACGAAACTGCGGGGCTTACGATTTCTCTTCCGAAACCGGACGCATTTTTGAAAGAATTGGGCTCTCCGAAGGTCGTCCCGGAAGAGAAAGTGCGCCTACTCCGGAAGGAACTCCCGGAGGGTGAAATGAGAGTGATTGTGCTGAAGGCAGGCGGATAGCGAGTAATAAAGGCATGGCGGCAGAGAATCCGAAACAAAACTCTCCCGAAGACGCCCGCCGGTTGAAGATGTGGGTTGCGGTTTTGGCGACGTTCGGGGGCGTAGTGGCGGTTTGGTTCGCAATGCTTCGCACGACGCTTCCTGGCGCCGCCGCCCTCGGTGAAGAAAAAAAAATTCTTGATGAAGCGCAAAAGAGTTTCCGCGATGTCCGTGATGATCTGCAGAACCGGGCGGAAGATTTGGGAGAAGCGCTTCAAGAAGAAAAGAACCACGCAACGAGTTCAGCGAGTTCCAGTGCAACAACCACGAATCCATGAAAGAAATGCAAAATAGATTTTACGAAGTACAAATCAGTACGATCCCTCACCCTTGTCACAATAGTGAGGGACGAATTCGTACATTCGTAAAAATTCGTATTTCGTAAAGTATGGCTGACGAACAGCAGAATATCGGAAAAATAGAACCCCGTCCCATCAGCTCCGAAATGCAGGAGTCCTATTTGGATTATGCCATGTCCGTCATCATCGCTCGGGCGCTTCCGGATGTCCGAGACGGTTTGAAGCCGGTCCATCGTCGCATTCTCTACGCCATGTGGAGCATGGGGCTGCGTCCCGGCGCAAGGTTTCGCAAATCCGCCACCGTCGTCGGTGAAGTTCTTGGAAAATTTCACCCGCACGGAGATACCGCCGTGTACGATTCTCTGGTGCGCATGGCGCAGGATTTCTCCATGCGCTATCCGCTCATCACCGGTCAGGGAAATTTTGGGTCGATGGATGGCGATAGCGCGGCGGCTATGCGCTACACGGAGGCAAAGCTCGCACCCCCCGCCGAGGATCTCTTGAGCGATATTGAAAAAGAAACGGTAGATTTTGTTCCAAACTATGACGGCACGCACAAGGAGCCGCGGGTGCTTCCTTCGCGGCTTCCCAACCTGCTTTTGAACGGAACGATGGGCATCGCGGTCGGCATGGCGACCAATATTCCGCCGCACAACCTGACGGAACTGTGCGACGCCATCATTCATCTCATTTCGAATCCCGAAGCGACCATGGAGGATCTGATGCAGTTTGTTCAAGGCCCGGATTTTCCGACCGGTGGAATCATTTTTGACAAGAAAGCGATCGCGCAAGCATACGCTACGGGAAGGGGGGGCATCATCATGCGCGCGAAGGCTGAAATCGTGGAAGGGAAGTCCGGCGATCATCGCATCATCGTTTCTGAAGTGCCGTTTCAAGTGAACAAGGCAACGCTGCTGCAAAAGATTGCCGAGCTCGTGCGTGAGAAAAAGTTGGAAGGCATTCGGGACCTGCGCGACGAGTCCGCCAGGGAGGGCGTTCGCGTCGTCATTGAATTGAAGAAAGACGCCTATCCCAAGAAAGTGTTGAACCGCCTGTATCAGGCAACCCAGCTCCAGGAAACATTCCATGTGAACATGCTCGCGCTCGTTGACGGCATTCAACCGCGTGTGCTGACGCTCAAAGGGATGCTTGAGGAGTACCTGAAGCATCGGATCACGGTCGTGCGTCGGCGCGGCGCCTATGACCTCGCGCGGGCGAAGGAGCGCGCTCACATCTTGGAAGGACTTGCGATCGCAATCGCAAACATTGACGCCGTTATAGCGACTATCAAAAAGTCCGCCGACCGCGATGAGGCGCGAGTAAACTTGATGAAGAGATTTAAATTGACCGAGCTTCAAGCGGTGGCAATCTTGGAGATGCGCCTCCAGCAGCTCGCCAATTTGGAACGCTTGAAAGTGGAAATCGAACTCAAGGAAAAGCGCGCTTTGATTAAGGAATTGGAAGCGATCCTTGCTTCGCCGAAGCGAATTTCAGGCGTCGTGAAAAGCGAAATTGAAGACCTCAAGAAGCGATTCGGCGACCCCCGCCGCACGCAGGTCGTCTCCCATGGCATTAAAGAATTCGCCACCGAAGATTTGATTCCCAACGAGCCGACGATCGTGATGATTACCCGTGACGGGTACATAAAACGGATGCCTCCGGAGACGTTTCGGACGCAGAGCCGCGGCGGGAAAGGCGTCATAGGACTCACCACCCGCGAAGAGGACGTGGTGGAGCAGCTTTTCTCCACGACGACTCACGCCGATCTACTTTTTTTCACGACGCGCGGGAGAGTATTCCAATTGAAGGCATACGACGTGCCGCCGGCATCGCGAACTGCGAAAGGGCAGGCGCTCGTCAATTTCCTGCAGCTCTCGGCTAGTGAAAAGGTTTCGGCGGCGCTCTCCGTACCGGACCTTCGTGACGAGAAATACATGGTGATGGTGACGCGGAACGGCGTCATCAAGAAAACCGATATTGCAGATTTTGCATCCGTGCGCCAGTCGGGACTCATTGCCATTCGTTTGCATGACGATGACACCCTGGAGTGGGTGAGGCCGTCCACTGGGAAAGACGAGATCGTCCTCGTGACCGCGTATGGCCAGTCCATTCGGTTCCGCGAGAGCGACGTTCGCGCCATGGGACGCGTTGCTTCCGGCGTCCACGGCATGCGTTTGCAGAAAGGCGATCGGATAGTCGGCATGGATGTCATTGCGCCGAGCGTTGCCGGAGGCAACGGCTTGGCGCTGCTCGTCGTCGAGGCGATGGGTTTTGGAAAGCGCACGCCGCTTCGGCAGTACAAGGTGCAGGGGCGAGGCGGCAGCGGCATCAAGACCGCGAAGATTACATCCAAGACGGGGGAGATCGTCTCTGCCATGGTGGTCTCCGCGAAGGACGAACGGGATCTCCTTGTTGTTTCTACGCAGGGCCAGGTTATTCGGTTACCCATCGCGAGTGTTTCAACGCTCGGACGCGCAACGCAAGGGGTGCGGGTTATGCGTTTTAAGGAGCCGAACGACCGCGTGGCGAGCGTGACGTTGATTTGAACTCTTCATAGTTTTCCGCCGGAGGTCCGCCTCGGGCGGAAAACCCCCAACGCAATCCAGTGCACCAGAATTACGCTATAGCGTAATTCTGGTGCCCCTGCCGTCATCTCGCTTTTCCCAAACAGCGCCAATCCCTGACGGCTGTGACTTCTCTCAAACGGCGCCAATCCCTGACGGCTGTGAAATTCTTGCTCGTCCCTCACCCTTGCACGCAAGGGTGAGGGATAACAAAAAAACCCTCGCGCATCTTGCGCGGGGGCTTTCGTTTTGGGGGTCCGCCTCGGGCGGATTCAGACTTTCTGGAGCACCTCTTCGCTGTAGCGCGTCGTAAGGTCGTACTGATAGTACCGCCGACGAAGGTTGCAGAAGGTCTCGAATCGGTTGCGCATCGCATCCTTCCCGAGCCCGCCGAACTTTCGCGCGAGGAGCCGCAGCCGTTCACATGCGGCGCGGGGGTCATACGGGTAGGGACGATGGTCGTGGGGCGAGAGCGCGAGCGTCGGCGTCTCAACACGGATATCGTTGCTAAGGAGGAAGGCGCTGCACTCGAGCGCAAAGCCGGTTTGGGAGGAGAGCCACTGCCGTCGGAGAAGTTCGTCAACCGTCTGGCGGGAGAATAAGAACACATCCGGCTGGAGATCGAGCTTGTCGGTTCGACCGATGCACGAGCCGAGGAGGTGGCATTCAAAGTCGTGCGCCAGGTCCCCGATTGTCGCGGGCGCAGACTCTTCGTCTTGGTAGCGATACTGCGGAATGGATGCCCCGGCGCGCGAGTGCAAATGGTGAGGGAGAAGTTTCCGAAGGTGTGTGGGGTAGAATCGCCCTCCGAAACGGCTGATCACGAGATGGTCGAGGTCCGCGCAAGAACTTCCGAACCGCAGGAGCGCGAGCTCCGGCTTTGTGATGAGCGACGGCCTGGCATGAATGAGGCAGTCAACGAGCGGGGCGCAGAGTTCCGTCGGCAGCGGCTCATCGGAGAGGATGAGCACGATGACTTCGATATCTCCCGAGAACACCTCGGTCGCTACCCAGCGAGCCGCATTCACGAAGCGAACGATTTCCTCGTGCGCTACCCCCTCCGCACAAAACGCGAACCCAATGCGCATGGAATTTCTCCATTTTTTGGAAAGAACAACAAATGCTACTATGGCAGGCACTCCGCGTTTTGGCAATACGGGTAAAGCCCTTGCATTCGCGCACGCCTTTTGCTATATTCATCCCGTTAGAGGCAGGGAACGCTTCGCCTGAGGGCAGGCGAATCCCGCTGTCTATTATCTGTTGGCAATGGAAGCAACGAGGAATGCTTAGACGTTCCCGTAGCGAAGCGGTCTCTAACGGGATTCATCCCAACACGGAAATTCTATTTCCTCGATTCTAACTTCTAGCTGCTAGCTTCTCGTCTATGGCGCTTCCCGGTCATCGTCGAACCTCGTCCCATAAACGCCGCCGCGCGGCTCATTTTGCATTGACCCGAAAGCGTTTGGGCGTCTGCCCCAAGTGCACGAAACCGATTCTCTCTCATACGGCATGCTCCTTTTGCGGCACTTACTCCGGCCGTCAGGTTTTTACGGTTGCGGTAGAGAAACCGGCAAAGCGTTCCGAGAAACCTGCACGATAATTTGAAAACGCGCATTTTTTGTTCCTTCATCGCGAGCGTTCCTTATGTCCAATCGTCACTTGAGCCGCACGATCGCCATGCAATCGTTGTACCAGTGGGATTTTCGCGGCAGCGCCGACGCCGATCTCTCGGAGATCGTGCGGCACAATGTGAAAGAATTTGCTCCGGATTTTGACGATCACGGATTCATTGTGGAACTCGTGGACGGCGTCATAAAAAATCGAGAAGAGATAGATTCTACTATCAGCCAATACGCCCCTGAATGGCCGCTTGATCAGATTACGATTATTGATCGGAACATTTTGCGACTGGGGGTTTTTGAATTGAAGTATTCGTTGGTCGTTCCCTCCAAGGTCGCCATCAATGAGGCCATAGAATTGGCAAAGACATTCGGCGGCGAATCGTCGGGGCGCTTCGTAAACGGAGTGTTGGGCGCCGTCTATCGCGATATGCTCGCCCGCGGCGAAATTAAAGAGGTTGATAAAGAGGAATTGAAGAAAGAGTCAAAGGAAGAGGGGTCATAAAAAACGTCCCGACTTTGCGGGACTATCTAAACGGGATGA
>JBBTXB010000054.1:0-1673 GCA_038062475.1 Patescibacteria group bacterium | reverse complement strand
TTGAGATTGGTTCTAAACAAAAGCCCCCGATGTACATTCGGGGGGACTTTTGTTTGGTGACCCTGCGGGTCATCCCCCGAAGGGGGACGTGAGAATGCCTTTAGCGCATACCAGAACCGGCGGGATTTATTCAAACCCCATATCGCGATCGATCGTTTTTGTCCCATCGCTTTCTGCTGCCGGAGAATAGTCGGACGCAGATGCAATGTCCGAGCCAAACGCGTAATTGGTGTAAAAGGCATCAGAAACGTCGTCAATCTTTTGGTTCCAGTCTGATCCGTAGAGGGTGGTGGCCAGCGCTTCAGAGGTGACCCAACGCAATGTTCCGTCGCGAGTAACGGCGTAGACCTTATTCAAGGTCTGGAACTTCACCATGCGCACGCCGGGACGATAGGTGGTGGGTTTGGCAAGGGGCAATTGCGCGAGCGTCGCGGGAGAAACTTCCTGCACGTTCGCAAAGTCAGTATACCATGTGAAATACGCTTTCTCGTTGGGGAACGGCCGACGCTTTCCGTCGGAGCCGTAATAATACACCGCTTTGCACGAGTGGTTCGCGTCAACCGTTCCCGACGGGCAGGGAAGCTTCAGAAGCGTACCCAGCGCAAGACCGGGAAGAGGCGCGGCTTTTTGCCGAGGAGTTGGACTTGACGGAGGCGGCGGCGGAGACCCTCCCCCTCCTCCTCCTCCTCCTCCTCCTGAAGTCGCTGGCGCTGCCGCTGCCGCGGGCGCGGGCGTGGGCGTGGGCGTTCCGACACCCCCACTCGAGCAGAGCGTTGATGTATTCGGCTCCACGGTCACCGTGATGCCAGAACCCGCCGGCGCTTCAATATCGAGTTGAGAGTACGTGCCGGAGCATTGGGTCGAGATGCCGCTGTTGTTAAGGAGCTCGTACTTGTCATTTGAGCGCACGAAAAATTTATCCCCCGCTCCGACGGCGACAGAGAACGAGCTGGGATTCACCGTAATCGTGTTGGCCGCTGAGCCGCTCAAGATAACGAGCGTGATGTTCGGAGTTGTAAGCGTCAGATCCGCATCGGCGTTATAGTTCACGATTCCGGCAAACGCAGGAAGCCCCGCGAATGCCACGCTCAAAATCGCCGCCAAAGCAGTCACCCGCCGCCAAAAACTTACTGTTCCTTTTCGGAAGTTCATACGAGTCAAGAGTGCGCCGTAAAGAATAGCGAGGGCTCTTCCGAGGAGCGGTGAGCCGTTTGTCTCCCTGCGGGAGACCAGCCGAAAACCGCGCCAATCCGAGCCGTGAAAGAATTTTTGAGATGGATTCCTACTTATCGACACGTGCCCGATTCAAACACGGCAAAGCCCGTTGTCGTGGCGTACAGTCGAAAAGAAGCTCCAGCCGGCCCTTGCATTTGCAGACATCCGCCCTTCGTGGCTCCGCTGGAACCGATAAATACCGTCCCCGTGGCCGACGCATGGCCGATGGAAAGCGTGGCCACCATCGAAGGAGTCGATGTACCCACACCGAGACTTCCGGCTAACGTGGAGGTGCCAGCGATGCTGTCGGATTGCAAAACACCGCCCAGAGAGAAATTCCCGCCGGAAGAAAGCGTAGAGGAAGCGGAGGAGCCGCCGACACGGAGAGAGGAGGAAGCGTAGATGTCGCGCCACGCGGTCCCAAAAGCGCCGAGGTCAGAGGCGTTGTTGGAGCCCGG
>JBBTXB010000053.1:0-6441 GCA_038062475.1 Patescibacteria group bacterium | reverse complement strand
GGCGATGGCATACCCAGTATATCAACTTCGACTTTTGGTCGAGTTGATGATTATTCGAGAGTTAGAAAGTAAGGATTTCATAGGATATTTAGTTGAGGAAAATCCGTCGCCCCGATCGGGGCGGTCGAAGTTGTATTACTGGGCATACCCAGTATATCAACTTCGACTTTTGGTCGAGTTGATGATTATTTGAGAGTTAGAAAGTAAGGATTTCATAGGATGTTTGGTCGAGGAGACTCATTGTCGAGCACTCATCGCAATGAGTGCTCGACGGTCGAAGTTGTATTACTGGGCATAAAAGTTTACGATATCGTATACATTTTAGATATTTTAAGCTTGTTTACATCATAGCAATGATAGAAATTATTGTCTAATAAGGTGTATACAAATAATCACAAAACATGAAGCGTGAAGCATAAAGCATATTCCTTGAGAGACCTCTGCAAAACTGCAAAAATTTGATTCGACGCGGCTCACCACAGGCATTCCCTGAGCTTGTCGAAGGGTAAATTTTGACTTGACCCTGTCAGCCCTTCGACAAGCTCAGGGGTTAACAGAGAGTTTTGCAGAGGTCTCTTGAACGAATGTTTCATGTTACGTGCTTTGTGCTTAAAAACCTTCTACACCTTGCATAGAGAGAGGGATTTGCTATCCTGAATCTTGATATCAAAAGGTGTTCATAAGGCGTGTAACGCTTTTTATTTTTTTACGTCTACTTAGATGCCGAATAGTTGGAAAGAAAAATACCTGCTATTTCAGGTGCGCACCCGCAAGGATCCGGAGGCGTTTGCCAAGCTCTACGATCTCTACGTTGACCGACTCTATCGGTTTTTGTCGTTTAAGCTTGCGAACGAAGAGGACGCGCGGGATCTGACGTCGGAGGTCTTTCTCCGTTCTTGGCAGCACATTCACGATGGAAATAAGCTTCGCACTCCGGTCGCTCTTTTCTATCGCATCGCAAGAAACCTAACCGCGGATTACTACCGCAGTAAGCAGCGCGCGGAGGTCCCCCTTGATCTTGCGGATGAAGAGAACCGCGACCTCTTGAAGGAAGCGGGAACCACCCCGAACATCACCGATCGCCTAGACCTTGATTTCAAAACGCGCGCGGCGCTCACTGCGCTGCGGGGGCTCAAGGAGAATTACCGCGAATTGATAGTGTTCCGATATTTAGACGAATTGAGTACTCGGGAAATCGGCGAGATTCTTGGAAAGACCGAGGTCAATGTCCGCGTGATGCTCCATCGGGCGCTACGCACGCTCCGGACCATCATGGCGAAAAAATCATGAAAATCATGACCAATCATGAACTAAAATCTACGCTCCGCAGACTCTCCCGACGCACGGGAAAGCTTCCGGCAGAATGGAAGCTCCGCAATCGGGAGATTTTGCTTATGCAAATTCGGAACTCCGTCGCTTCGGAGCGGCCGCGCCTTACCCCGGCGCATGTGCGTTTGTTTGTGCGACTGTTCGTTCCCACGCATCGGTTGGGCGTATTCGCGAAATCGGCATTCTCCTTTGTATTAGTAGTCGGAGTGGTGTTGGGTAGTTGGATTACGACCGGTTCCGCTGCCGTGGGAACACTCCCGGGCGACCTGCTCTACCCGTGGAAACTGGCGACAGAGGCGGCGCAAGTCGCACTCTCGCCGGATGCCGCCACGCGCGCAAAACTCCATGTTGATTTTGCCGAGCGCAGACTGGAGGAGTTAGCGCGTCTTCCGGGCCGCGCCGACCGGAATTTTAACGAGCGCGTTCGCGTTACGGTAAATCGTTTTGGAAATGAAGTGCGCGCGGTGAATAAAAATTTAGATGAACTTCGCGACATTGAGCCGTCCACGGTTGTCGCTATTGCCGAGGTTGTTGACCGCAAGATGGCGGAGTATGACCGCCTCCTTACCATGACCAAGCCGCAGATTAAGCCGTCTTCGGTGGCGGTGTTTGAAGCCGGAAATCTGATTGACGAGGCCGGAGCAAGGGCCGTGGAAGTGATTGCGCAGAAGCACGCCGAAGGTTTGGGATCCGTCTCCGAAAGTCTGGTTGCGCGGAAAGTAGGAGAGCGGATTCGTCGCGTTGCCGAGCGGGCAACGGCCGTTCGCGGAGAGCTGACGCAGCTGGCGAGCTCGGGCGGTTCGGCGGCGACTTCATCTCTCGCGGCCGCAAATCAGGCGGAAGGGTCGCTTGCGGAAGCGAAAGAACTTTTGGGTAAAAAGGATTTCGTTGCCGCTCTCGTCAAGGTGCGGGAAGGCAATGACTTTGTTGCGGAAGCGCAAAAAATGACTGAAGCGGCCGGTACCGGTTTGGACAGCGCGGAGTCTGACGCAGCGAGTTCATCGGTGGAATCGGCAACGAGTTCAACTCCGTAGAGTATTGCCTGAGCTTGTCGAAGGCCTGTTATCGCAACCCTTCGACAAGCTCAGGGAATGAATTTATATCCCCTCGCCCGCCCAAATTTTTGCCCAGTGTCCAGCAATATCTAAATTCAGCGGAGAAAAAGTGAGGGCAAAAACTTAGGCGGGCGCGGGCTTCCTTAATAGGTAATTCACTGTAGAGACACAAAGGTCGGGGTTCCGTGATCCGGAACCGTTTCTGCAAGTTACGAACTAACGCCCCTTGGGTTTTGACGGTCTGTGCCGTCAAAGAACATTGGGCACAAAAGACACACAAATTCATCTATGACGAATACCCTCAAACTCGGAAGGCGGGCATTCACCATTGGAGTTGTGACCGCCACGATCGCGTGGTCCGTCGGTCTCGGGTCGTTGCTTGCGCCGCTTGCGGCAAAGGCGGCAACCCTGAACGCGGGCGACTTGATCAAAGCGTCGCAACCAGCCGTGTATTACCACGGCTCTAATGGGAAGCGTTACGTTTTCCCGAATGAGAAGTCCTACAAGACTTGGTACTCGGACTTCTCTACCGTTAAGACAATTACCGACGCAGAACTGGCTGCAGTGGCGATCGGCGGAAACGTCACCTACCGCCCTGGAGTCAAGATGGTGAAAATCACCACTGACCCCAAGGTGTACGCCGTCGCACTGGGCGGTGTGCTGCGTTGGGTGAAAACCGAAGCGTTGGCCTCCGGACTCTACGGTTCCGACTGGAACCAGATGGTTGAGGACGTGCCGGACGCATTCTTCACCAACTACACGGTTGGCACTGATGTCGCTGTCGCGGGCGACTACGACAAGGCGGCGGCGCTTGCCTCTGCTCCTGACATCGGGACTGACAAAAGTCTGGCTGCAACCGCGGGTGGCGGCGCGCTGTCGCTCTCGCTTGCTTCCGACAACCCGGCATCTGGTTCCATCGTCGCTGACTCTGACAACGACACCAACGGCAGCTCGCAGCGCGCGGACATGCTGAAGATTCGCTTCACCTCAAACGCCGGCGCTGTCAAGGTGACGAAACTTTTGGTTCGCCGCTCGGGCATCATGGCCGACTCCGACGTTGATGCCCTGTACCTGTACGAAGGCGCCGCGCGGCTCACGCAGAACAATTCACTGGCGACTGGTATAGCCACCTTTGACAACTCCGCCGGATTGTTCACGGTTCCCGCAGGTGGCAGCAAGGAGCTCACCTTGAAGATGGATGTTGACAACAACACCTCTTCCGGCAAGACCGTTACCTGGAGCTTGGCAGCGGCTGACGTCTCTTCTGACGCCACTTCAGTCTCCGGCTCCGCAACCGGAAACCAGCAGACCGTCGCTTCCGTGACCGACCTCGGTTACCTTGAAGTGGCGAACGTGACTCCGACTGCGGCAACAACCGTTGACCCCCAGGACGGCTACGAACTCTGGCGGTTCAAGTTTGACGCCAACGACCAGAACCTGCTTGTGAAGCGCGCTACGCTCACGAATGTTGGCTCCGTTGACTCGGACGACCTCCAGAACTTCTCGCTCTGGGACGGCGGCACGCAGCTCGGCTCTACACTCGCCATGGTTGATGGCACCAAACTCACCTTTGACCTCTCGGCCATGGCTGACGGCGGATTCAAGATGATCTCCGGCCAGTCCAAGCAGCTGGTGTTGAAGGGCGACATTAAGGGCGGCACGAACCGCACCTACCGCTGGACCGTCCAGAACACCACCGATGTGGTCACCAAGGACCTGAACTACAACGTAGAGACGGTTCTTGCGGCTGACGGCGCAGCGTTCTCTGTCCAACAGGCCGGAGGCGCGACCACCATCAACACCGGTACGCTCACGGTCCAGATCGCCTCTGACGCGCCGATCTCCACGGTTCCGGATGGCACCACCAACGTCCTGCTCGCCAAGTGGAAGGTGAAAGCGGCAGGGGAGGACGTGCAGGTTGACACATTGGACATCGCTTGCGGTTCCTCTGACACCTCGAACATCCTGAAGAACGTGAAGCTCACCTTCGGCGGCGCCCAAGTTGGCACCACCATGAGCTCACTTACCTGTAACAGCTCGACCCCCTCAGGCACTGACTTTAGCTTCGGCAACACCTTTATTGCTCCGGCCGGTGTGGAGAAGATGCTTGAGTTTAAAGCCGACCTGACTGACGCCACGGTTGCCTCAACAGAGACACTCTCGGCGCAGTTGACAGTCGGTTCTTCCAACGCCAAGGGCCGCGTGTCTTTGACCGCCATCAGCACCTCGGCTGTCTCCGGCAACACCCTCACCGTCGCTTCGGGCGGACTCACCGTGACCAAGAACCTGTCCCTTGCGAACCTCTCTGCCTCCACCCCATTGGGCGTGGGTGGCACGAACAATGTCCGCATCGGTTCAATGGTTATTACCGGTGGCGCAGAACAGTCTGATGTTACTTCCATCGTGTTGAAGGACGACGTTGACACGAGCTCTGACACCGTGACGCTCGCCGACTACTTCGTGAACATGAAGCTCATGAAAGGGTCAACCCAGCTTGGGACGACCGTCGGCTCACTCACGGACACTGACTCCACCACCTACACCTACTCCGTTTCTCCGGCGCTTCGCATCAGCGTGGGTGAAACCGTCGTGGTGGACGTCTACGCTGACATCAAGTCCACGCTCGGCGCAGCGGTCTCTAACCTGAACACCGATGACACGAACGGTGAAGTCATCGCTGACTCCGTCTCTGCAAGCGGACTCACCTCGTCCACCGACACCGGTTACACGACGGATGTGCCGCTCCAGGACCTCTTTATCGCGACCAACGGTTCGCTCCGCGTGACGCAAGATGCCGACACGCCGACCGACCAGCAAATGGTGTTGGGTTCCACAGGGCTCACCATGGCGAAGTTCAAGTTCGCAGAGGAGTCTAATGCTGAAGACGTCTTGGTGACGAAGATCGTGGTTGCGGACAACATGACGTCAAACTCCGCTGTGCCGTTCAACGCGACCGGTACGGTCAAGAACATCAAGCTCTACGACGGCACGACACTCCTCGGCAGCATTGCCTCGCTTGATCAGTCCAAGAACTCGGTCATCGGGCTCGCGGTCTTTGACCTCGCAGGTTTGACCGGCGGTGGTGTCACCATCCCGAAGAGTTCCTCGAAGACCTTGACCGTCAAAGCGGACATGACGCCGTGGTCAGAAGGAGGATCTTCATCCACCACGCACCAGTTCCTCATTCTCCGCGGATTTGTCGGCGCGAATGCTTCTACCACTGACTGGGATCGCACAACGGCTGCATACGATGATTCCGTGGTGGCTATTGGTAAGGGCTCCGGCTTCTCCATCTCGTCTACTAACGCCACAGCCGCTTCCGGCTTGGTGACCGGTTCAACAACCGGTTCGACCCAGACGCAAGCCAGTGGAAACGTGATGGATGCGCTGCGCACGAAGCTCTCCTTCGCGCACGCCTCTGACGCGCCATCTGGCTTGCAGACCAAGAGCTCTGAAGCCACGGTTGCTAAGTTCGTGGTTTCCAACACTTCAAACGTCGGCAATTACAGCGTGACCTTGAAGCAGTTGAACCTGGACATCAACCAGAGCGGTATCTCCATCACCACGACTCGTACGCTGCGGATCTACAAGGACACGATTGACTCGGCGAACCAGCTCGCCACAACCGACTTCTCGGACTCTGGTAGCAATACGAACTACCAAGACACGCAGTTGACCGAGGCCAACCTCACTGACCTTGAAATCGCCGCGGGTGCAAGCCGAACGATCATTGTCACCTTGGACACGAGCGACGCTTCGATCGACGCGAACAACACCCTCTCCGTCGGCATCCAGACGGGTGCCACGGGTGGTCAGTCAGCTGTTCAGTGGTCTGATGGAGCGATGTTGACCCTCACCGAGGTGAACGGTCTCCCGCTCTCCGGTAAGACACTGTCCTACTAGTTCGTAGTCAGGCCCGGGTATGTGCTAAAGACATACTCACGCCAACCGCAAGTACCCCGTACGGGGTACAAGTCCCGTCCGTGCCGCAAACGGCATCCCGTCTGCGGGACGGGACACGCGGGAAACAAAAGTCCCCCCGAATGTACATCGGGGG
>JBBTXB010000052.1:0-2440 GCA_038062475.1 Patescibacteria group bacterium | reverse complement strand
GCTTTGCTGACACAAAAACCAGTGATTTCATCAACCAGAAATTGGTACGGCGCCTTTTCCGCTGCATTTGACGGTGTCTGATGAACGTGTTATTATTGCACTGTAATACAATCTGTTACAATGATATGCGCACCGTAATGAACATCTCTTTACCGCCAAATCTTACGAAGGAAGTGGCCAAAGCGATTAAAAAACAGCGCTACGCATCCAAAAGCGAGTTCTTTCGTCACCTGCTTCGCGAATGGCTTGCCGGTCGGCTCGCTCTTGAATTGGAAGAGGATCGCCAAGAGTTTCGCTCTGGCAAGGCAAAAATTTTGCGCTCCATGAAGGACCTCTGGTAGGGCGTATGGAGATTCTCTACACGGCGCGTTTCGCACGCGAAGCCAGACGCGTGCCGAAGCATTTGCGTAAGCTAGTTGAAGAGAGTGTGGAGTTATTCCGTGAAAACCCTCTTGATCCGCGGCTTGGTACGCACAAGTTGCGCGGAGGACTTCGCGGGTTCCTGTCTTTTTCAATTGGCCACCGCTACCGCATTATTTTTGAATTCATCGGCAAAAGTAAAGCGCTCTTCCATTCTATTGGCGATCACTCTACTTATGATTAGGACTAGAATAACTCTTCCAAAGAACGCGGCGGTAGGAGTCGGACTGTACCAAGCGAGTTTGTCCTGCTACGATGGGATTGACAAATACGGGGTTTTGGCTCTACTCTAGGTCTACTTTCAAGTAGAAGTATGAATAAAATTATCTACAAACTGGCTCAACTATTGCGGCGCATGGGCATCAATTTTCATGAGGCAAACGACCCGCGTGTAAAGGAAATGCGCGAAGTTATCCGCAAGCTCGGTTCAATCCAATTTAAGATTGAAATTTTTTCTGATGGGTCATGGGCGGCTGAATCTACCAATGTTGACGGCATCATCACTGGCGGTACAAATAAGGATAACATCAACGAAACCTTGAAGGATGCCGTGTTTACCTATTTTGAAATCCCTCCCCATCTCTGCAATGATGCGCTGATGAGAGCGCAGGACGAACCGCTCGAACTGGAGCAGAGGGTGTATGCCTAGCGAAAGCTTGGCAGATGTAAAACAGAGCGATTGGATTCGCGCCTGTCGCAAGCTCGGACTTCGGGTTGAGACAAGACACGGCAAGGGTAGCCACGTGCTCGTGAAACATCCGCAGAACGGAAGCAAGTACACGATTCAATACGACCTGCATAGGGTCATTAACATCAAGATTTTCAATAAGCTCAAACAGTGGGGATTGGTCGAGGATGCTATTTTGGAGGCGTTACGATAACTGTTTACCTCATTCGTTTAATCAATAGGCGGCTATGGTGCCGCCTATTGACTTTCTCATGAAATTAAGCTATGGTGCTACGTTATCGGCTCATACGCCGCTAATCACTCCGCATGGTGCGGCGGTGAATACGGAACCTTGAAAGGAGAAAGAATCTTGAAGATTAGGATACTCGAAGTTGACCAGTGGACTTCAACTGGAAATGTCGAGGACCTCACCCTTGACGATTTCGACATTGATAACGTCAGGGGCGGCGATTCGGAAGCCATTCGCGTCATCGGTATCGCCGATGCCAGGATTCGCGAAGTCGAGGAATCGTGGGTGCCAACGATGGGTAGTGTTTGGTACCGTCCAGGCGCTAACGGCAAGCTCGAACATTGGAAAGCCACTTACGATTCAAGCGGCTAGCAGCAGGAGGGCAACGTGTCTGACATCACAGCTGTTGCTGGAACGGTGGCGGGCATACTGTCCCTCGCCGCCTTTGCTCCGTACATCCTTGCGATCCTGCGAAAGAAGACGAAGCCCAGCCGGGCGACGTGGTGGATTTGGACGGTGGTCGGATTCATGCTTGGAGCGAGCTACTATTCTTCCGGCGCGAATCACACCATCTGGGTCCCCGCGAGCTGCATCATCGGGTCGTTCATCACCGCCGTTCTTTCACTGAAGTATGGCGAGGGCGGTTGGACTCGCTTCGACCGCGGTTGCTTGCTTGGCGCAGGAGTAAGCGTGGCGCTGTGGTGGATGTTCAGTTCGCCGCTCATCGCGCTTCTCATTAATCTCTCCATCGACTTTATGGGCGCGCTCCCGACGATTCGGAAGTCGTACTACGAGCCGGAAGGAGAGGATCGTACTGCATGGGCCATGTTCTTCGCGGGTAACACCGCAAACCTCTTTGCCGTCGAGAGCTGGTCGTTCGCAATCGCCGCGTACCCCATCTACATGTTCCTGTGCAGCGGCGCAATTGCGGTACTGGTGTTTCTTCGGCTGAGGGGCCAGAAAAAGGACTAAGCAGACCAACTGCTTACCCGCCATGTCTTCGGACCTCTGGCGGGTTTCTTTTTTTTGAGATATGGTGGCGAAACTATATGTCTCTCCGCGTTGGTATAGTCGGCTTACCGAATGTAGGAAAATCTACACTT
>JBBTXB010000051.1:0-5984 GCA_038062475.1 Patescibacteria group bacterium | reverse complement strand
CCGCGCGAACCTCACGGATATGAACCTCCGTGGGATGAATTTCCGCGGGGCCAACCTCGCGGATGCGGACCTTTCAGGGACGCTTCTGGACGGCACGGATTTCGATGGTGCGAACCTGCGGGGCGCGAAGTTCGTGGGTGCGCGATTCGGCTGGGACACGAAGATCACGTCTGGGCAGCTCGCGAGGGCCGTGTTCTGGGGAGCCCGGGATATACCCGCCGAGCTCCTGCAGCGGACGATCGCCACGATCGTGGAGTCCTGCATGAGGAAGCACGCGCGTCCGAAGACCGCTCCCGCCGCCGATTCAACCCACATCGTCGAGTAGTTCCTTCCACACGCCTCACGTTCGTGAGGCGTCTACCCTTGAGACCGCGATCCCTCACTTTTGCATCTCGCAAGAGTGAGGGGTGTCGTGGTTTCAGTTGGTGGACTAACAAGGAGTTCGATCATGCTGTTTGAGATTGGTCGTCTGGCGCTTCTGCTCGCGGTTGTCGTTTTCATCACCTACTTGGTGAGTGGCGTCAAGCGCGACTGAGCACAGCCCGCCTGGATTCATTCAAAAAATCCGGGCGGGTCTACTCCTGAATCTACGAGCACGGTGCTCGCGGGTTCAGTCGGTGGAACGAGACAACCACAGGAGAATGCACAATGACACACGTTCTGCACGAGACCGAGGCCGCGGCTCAGGTCGCTGGTTTCGAGATCCGCTTCGGAAGCGTTGTGCTCGAGAACGACGACTTCACGGCCGAGGAGATCGGCTGGTTCGTGCGCGGCGAGGAGTGCCAGCGACCGGCCGCGGTTTCCATGCCGCAGCTGAAGCGGGAGCCGCTCTGTCGGTTCCCCGCGCCGTCGTCCGCGAACTGGGCGGGCATGCTCTACTGGGGGCTCGGCGAGAACCCGACGGAGACGCTCGACCTTTCCTAATCATCACTCCCGAGTCCTTCGGGAGCGCCCCCCACATTTGCATGTGGGGGCCCATTCCCGAGTCTGTAATCATGGTGGTTGCCGGCTCAGTAATGGATTCCACAGGAGGATTTGTCATGGGACTTGTTGCGGGGATCTGGAGCATCGCCGTTGTCGCGATCGCGATCATCATCATCCACGGTGTCTGGAAGCGCCGCGAAGAGTGGCGTCGCGATTACTGGGGAGAGTGCTACCAGTGCTGGAGAGTTGGACTTGTCGCCGGTTGGCGCTCGCTCCGCGTGGGGAAACTCGGCAGCGCCTCGCCCTATGCTGCAGCGGCTGTCTGCGCGAGCTGTCGTCAATGGCGCGAACTCCGCGCCGCGCAAGGTCCTAATCGTAAAGTCGCGTTTTTCGAAACGCGCATCGAGGCGCAAGCTCTCGCCGAGCAGATGAACGATGACGTCCGGGACCACGGGGTGCGAAAGGTCCAGTACGGCTGAAAGACACAGGTCCCCGCGCTCACGTCCCAAGACTTTCGGGACGGCGCGGGGACATTTTTCACAACAACCGCGTCTCTTGCCGTCTCTCCAATGCACGCGTATACTTTCGTTCCGATGAAGTCTCGTGGCCTTAGATTCTTCAACCCTTCCCACGAGTGAATACAGTCTACTTACGATGATCGGGTCTCTCTCCCCTTCCGCAGCAATGCGGAATTCCCGGCCATTCCGAAAGTCAGGCCGTATTCACTCTTGAAAGGGGTATCTGGAACGAAAGCGAAAGGAAGAACATGGTTCAAAACGATTTTTCCGGTGTCCCGGAAGATCCGACTGCATTTCGCACTTTTTATCGCGTAGCCGTACAGCGCCTTTCCGTCCATGCGTTGCGGCTCACGCGCAACGGAGAAGAAGCAAAAGAACTTTGTCAGAAGACTATCGTTCGGGCGTATCTGCGCCGTCGCACGTTCCGGCCAGAACTCGAAAAATCGGTTTTCGGTTGGCTCTGGACGGTGATGAAGAATCTCGCCGCGACCAATCGGGTATGCCGCACGCGCTCCGGTGAAGTCATCGCGCAGTTTGCCGCCGAGCACCCGTTCGTTTGGCGAGAAGCGGAACAAAACGCAGAATCGCTCCTCATCCGCGCCGAGCGCGCGAGCGAACTCCGCGCAGCTCTTGCCGCTCTTCCCGAGCCGTTTCGCGACACAATCGTCCGTCACTACTTCGGTGGTGAGACATGTGAGCAGATCGCCACCGTTCTTTGCATTTCGATCAACACGGTTTGCACGCGCCTCCTTCGAGGCCGCAAGAAGCTCCACGCGCTTCTCGCCGACCCGCCCCGTCCTCGCAAGAGGCGGGTATTTTTGTAACTGGCTTGACCCGCCTAAATTTTTGCACATCCAGCTCACACCTGTACGTGAGGGACAATCCGCGGGAATTCAGTGAAGCGTTATCTTGAGCGGAGGTGCCCTTATCTGGTCGCGGCGCAAAAACTTTGGCGGGTTCGTTGGGAGTTATCCGCCCGAGGCGGACCTCCGGCGGATACGCTGGGTTGATCCCGTTAGAGGCCGCCCTCCCGACGGTCATCGGGACGGCTACGACCCCGAAAGCTTTCGGGGTCTGCCTCTAACGGGATTGACCGTCTCCACTCGTTGTTTTATACTACTGCCTTCCTTGCGATGGTGACCTGCTATGCCCAGTAATTCAACAGCCAAAGAAGTCCTCTCCGCCGCCCTCGCTTCAGAGCGGCTGATGCTGGTCTCGCACCGCAAACCGGACGGAGATACTCTGGGCTCCGCGCTGGCATTCGGGCATATGATTGAGCGCTTCGGGCGCGAGCCGCTCCGCTACTGCTCCGATCCTGTGCCGGAACCATATCGGTTTCTTCACGGAGCCGACCGAGTAACTTCTTCAATCACGGCGGCGCGACAGTTTGCGCCCGATACGATTGCGGTTTTTGACGCCGGCGATCTGCGCTACGCCGGCATTGACGAGCTCGTTGGCATGCTTCCGAAACGGCCGATCATTATTGACATTGATCATCACATTACGAACGAGCGCTTCGGCGACATAAATTTTATTGTTCCCGAGGCGTCCTCAACCGCCGAGGTGGTCTATTCAATTTTTCGCGGGAGCAATTTTGCCATTGACCGGCCGGTCGCAACATGCCTGCTCGCCGGCCTTTTGACAGACACGGGAAATTTTTCCAATCCGGCGACTACCGCAGCAGCCCTTCGGTTGGGAGCAGAGCTCCTCTCCGCCGGCGCGGATTTTCGCCGAGCATTTGGAAACTTGGTGCAGAATAAGACCATACCGGCTCTGCGGCTTTGGGGCACCGCACTCTCCCGCCTCCGCTGGGACGACGATTTTCAGGCGGCGGCGACGGCGATATGTCAGAACGATCTTGATGCCTGCGGAAGCTCGGAAGAATCGGCAGAAGGCATTTCCAATTTTCTTCACGCAGTACTCCAGACCGATACGGTGGTCGTGCTCCGCGAGGTTCCCGGAGGGAAGCTCAAAGCGAGCTTGCGTTCAAACGGAGATCGCGATGTCTCCGAGCTTGCCAAGCGCTACGGCGGGGGAGGCCATCGGAAAGCCGCCGGTTTTACCATGGACGGGACGCTCAATGTGAGCGATACCGAGTGGAAAATCATTCAAAAATCTGTTATTCTTTAACTAATCGTTTATGCAAGAAAAAACACCGAGATCAACCTATCTCATTCCCACAGTCATTGAGAAATCACCATACGGCGAGCGCGCGTATGACATTTATTCGCGTCTCTTGAAAGACAGGATCGTCTTTCTGGGAGACGCGGTCTCCGACGACGTCGCCAATATCGTCATCGCCCAGCTCCTCTTTTTGGAAAGCCAGGACAAGGAGAAAGACATCAAACTCTACATCAATTCTCCGGGAGGTTCCGTTACGGCGGGACTCGCCATCTATGACACCATTCGGTACATCAAACCGGATGTTTCCACGATCTGTATCGGCATGGCGGCATCCATGTCAGCGATTCTTCTCGCTGCCGGAGCGAAAGGCAAACGGTTTGTGCTGCCGAACTCCGAGGTCATGATCCACCAGATTATGGGCGGCGCCGAGGGGCAGGCGACGGATATTAAAATTCGCGCCGAGCGGATTTTGAAGCTCAAGGATCGGTTGAACGAGATTCTCGCAGAGCACACGGGGCAGCCGCTCGCGAAAGTGGAGAAAGACAGCGATCGCGATTATTTCATGACTCCGCAGGAGGCGGTCGCCTATGGCATCGTAGATAAAATCATTGAACGCGAGCGTGGATCGGCGGAGAAATAATTCCCGCAAAATTTTTACATAAAAAAGCCCTCCGCTTTCCGGCGGAGGGTTTTGGCATCACCCGTGTTAGTTGTTCGGCATGGGGCCGATGGAGCTTGAGGGCATGGCGATGTCCCAGTACGGATACGGAGCGCACAATCCGTTCATGTTCCTGTGGAGGAAGACGTGCGTCGTCGGCGCGATGCCGCGGCACAGACAGGCAAGTTCGGTTTCGTTCGCGGTGCAAAGGAACGCGAAGGGGGGACCGTGGTCGGGGATGGGCGGTGGCTGGACACCCGCGTCGGAGAGGTTCGCGCTGCTTGTAGTCGGCACTTCGGGCGCGGTATGGGCGTATACCGAGACGACGACTAACGTGAGTGCCGCAACGCTCGCGGCAACTGCGGTGCGGATGGCATACTTCTTGGTCGTTTGCCCGAGGTCGCGCCACAAGAGCTTCGTGACCCGCCGTTTTCGCTTGGCGAGTCGCTTCTTCAGTTCCGCGTTCTCCTGCCGCAACTCCGCGTTTTCATGATTGAGCTTGGCTGCCCGAAGCAATGCGGCCGCGTGATCGTCGCGATACATTGCGCCTCCTGTGGTTGAGAAAGGTACGAGAGATATTGTATGGCTGGGAAAACGATGCGTCAACCCCGTTTAGAAGCAACAGATAGTCTGTGGGGTACCTGTACGCGAGCCGCAAGGCGCCTTCCGTGAGTCGGCTTCCAGCCCAAGTATCGGAAAACTCACTTTTGGCTTCTAACGGGGTCAACCCCGCAACTTTCTTGCGCAATCTTCGCTGCTCCCCTAGACTCCTCGGAGGAGGATGTTACACGATATGCAATATGGTTTCTATGCCCCCAACCCCGAAAGCAAAAATCATCACCGTTACGGGACCTTCCGGCGTTGGGAAGACTACGATCGTCTGCGAATTGTTTGCGGCAAAACCGGAGCTCGCGTTCGTGGTGAGTCTCACAAGCCGCGCGCCACGGGACTCCGATCTCCCCGGTGAATACCGTTGCAGCGTCGCCGAGGACGAATTCGCGCGTCGGAGCGCGAACGGTGAGTTTCTGTGGACTGTTGATGCGCACGGGAATACATACGGTACGCTCGTTGCCTCTGTGGATGAAGCGCTCGAGCGGGAGCAGCCATCGCTCATGATTCTCGTGCCCGATCGCGTGGAATTCATCCGCCGCCGCGCGCCCGACCAGGTTCTTTCTTTTTTCATCGTGCCGCCGCAGGAGACGATCTTGCGGGAACGGCTTGCACGTCGCGGCGAGTCGCCCGAGGTCATTGAACGGAGGATCGCCGATTGTAAGGCGTGGACTGACGATGCACGTTCTTCGCACATCCCATATACGTTCATTGGGAACGACGGAAGCGTTGGAGATGCAGTGCGGCAGTTGTTGGCCCACCTGTCATAAGCAGTGAGCGCCTTCGCGCCCCCTTGCAGGTACGGGGGCTTTTTGTTTGGGGTGGGGGGGGTTGACAGGATTTTTTGCTTATGATAGGGTACTACGTTGTTGCTCTGTGGGATCCTTGCGCGGCCTGCGAGGCGCAACGGTTTGAAAATTTTTGCGAGTGATCTGCGCTCAGCCTCCTCCCTCGCTTAGGGGAAGAGGAGGAAGGGAGTGAGGCGGGTAGACACCTGCGCTCACGACAAGCATGGGGAGACGTTGTAGGGTAATTCGGGTTTCGACTCGATTGCTCCTACGACGTCTCTTCTTGAGCGCAGATCATTCGTAAAAACAGACCGCCCCGATTGATTCGGGGCGGTTTTGTGTATAGCACAACGACCAGCCGTC
>JBBTXB010000050.1:0-1302 GCA_038062475.1 Patescibacteria group bacterium | reverse complement strand
ATCTACTACGCGCGAAGCGCGTCTTGTCTTACACGATAAAAAGGTTGTTGTTAAGAGCCTATCCCAATAACCCCGCCTGACCGTAGGTAATATACGCACAGGAGAGATGTAACAGCGCAAGGTAATTCTCCGGTTTCTTCGACCACCGAATCAGTATGCCACGGAAGCGATTCATCCATGAGTGGGTGCGTTCCACGACCCATCGTCTTGCTTTCCGTCCAGTTTTCTTCTTGATGTCCTGCGCTTCTTCTCCGCGTGCGCGAATATGGGCAGTATAGCCGAACGCTTTGAGTATGTCGCGCACTTCGTCGTAGTCGTACCCCTTATCGAGACACATGCCTTGCGGAGATCCTTTTCTTGGACGCGGTCGTCTAATCGGGATGCTCTCGATCGTTCCTTCGGTCATCTTGAAGTCGTTTCGGTTCGCTCCAGCGACTGCGATACCAATCGGCACTCCACACCCTTCAGTGAGCAGACTCCGTTTTACCCCTTGTTTTGCGCGATCGGTTGGATTCGGACCACATTTTTCCCCCCGACAGCGGCGACTTCGTCATGGCACCGTCCATGGACTGCCACTCCCAGTTGATACCTTTCAGGCAGTCGTATCGGAGGAGTCCCTTTTTCCATATCTGTGTAAACACTCCCGCAGTGACCCATTGTTGAAATCGATGATGCGCGGTCGAAGAAGAACACAGGCCTGTTTTATTGAGCGCATTCCACTGGCACCCTGTCCGGAGTACAAAAAAGACTGCGTTCATGGCATCTCGGTCGGGAACACGGGGACGGCCGCCGCCAAAACGGTGAATCTTGTGTAATCGTGGAAGGATGGGCTTAATTTCTTCCCAGAGCGTGTCAGGCATGAGGAAATCACGCCGGACTTTTGATGAAAGAACTTGTTTTTTCATTCCTTTATTATACCGTGGGGTGGGTTATTGGGATAGGCTCTTAATCGTCCGTAACTTCATTTTCAGGTACGACGTTACTATAATGTATCATATAAATTTGTCCCTATGCCAAGCCGTCCTCAAAAAATGACCTACTGCAAGCGCTGCACTTACCCTTTGATCGCCGTGAACTTGACCATGGGCGATGAGGGGATATGCAGCGGCTGCCTGGTGCACGAAGAGAAAGACAAGCTCGACTGGCCGGCGCGCGAGGAGGAGTTTAAAGAAATTCTGCTTTCCTACGCAGGAAAAAGCCCGAGCGGCTATGACTGCATCATCCCTGTCTCCGGCGGAAAGGACAGCCATTTTCAGCCCTGGTATATCAAGGAGAAGCTCGGCCTCAACCCGCTTCTCGTGA